>JAPSGP010000044.1 GCA_031177445.1 Acidimicrobiia bacterium | reverse complement strand
CCCATCGGGTACCAGCGATGCTCCGGGCATACGACGTGCGGCGCTTCACCGGTCGCCGCTGCGAGCACGTCGGCATCGCTGAGCTCGCTTCCGTCTTCGAACGACTGCACGGGCTTGCGTGCCGAGACGGTCAGACCGCGCGCCCGCAACGCTTCGACGAGTCGGGCCGCGACCCACGTCTTGCCGACCTCGGTGCTCGTTCCAGTGACGAAGATCAGCTGCTTGGCGCGGCTCATCCTCAGAGGACGGCGAGCGCGGCCACGAGCGCGTCGACCTGGGCGGCGCTGTGTGCCGCCGACAGGGTCACGCGCAGGCGCGACGAACCGGCCGGGACCGAGGGCGGCCGGATCGCGGGGACGAGCATTCCCTGGTCGAGCAGGGCAGCGGCGCCCTCGAGGGTGCGCGCCTCGTCGCCCAGCACGATCGGGATGATCGGCGACGGATGACCGGGGCGGACCCGGTCGACGTTGGCCCGCAACTGCGACCGCAGGCGCACACCTTCGTCCGACCGCACCACGCGCACAGCCGCGAGCGCGGCTGCGGTGTCGGAGGGCGTCGACGCCGTGGTGAAGATGTACGAGCGGGCGCGATTGACGAGGACCTCGACGAAGCGGGCCGGCCCGGCGACGAAGCCGCCGAGCGCGCCGAGCGTCTTCGACAGCGTGCCTACGCGCAGAACGTCGATGCCGTCGAGATCGGGGTCGGGCCCGAGCACGGCATGCGCCTCGTCGACGACGAGCAGCGCCCTGTGCCGGGCGCACACCTCGGTCAGCACGGCGAGGTCGGCGACGTCGCCGTCCATCGAGAAGACGGTGTCGGTCACGACCACGGCGCGCGACTCGTTGCCGGACTCGAGGATGGCGGCGAGGTGCTCGTAGTCGCGATGCTGGTAGATCTCGACGCGCGCCCGGCTGAGCCGGCAGCCGTCGACGATCGACGCGTGGTTGAGCGCATCCGAGCACATCAGCACACCGGGGCCGCCGAAGGTGGTGAGCACGCCGAGGTTCGCCGCGAACCCGGTCGCGAAGAGGACAGCGTGCGGCTGGCGCTTCCAGTCGGCCAGCGCCTCTTCCAGCTCGGTATGCAGGGGGCGGGACCCGACGATGAGACGCGCCGAGCCGGAACCGGCGCCCCATCGATCGAGCGCGCGGTGGGCGGCTTCGAGCACGGCCGGATGCTGGGTCAAGCCGAGGTAGTCGTTCGACGCGAACGACACGACCGGCCGCCCGTCGGGCGCGAGCTTGCCTTCGGGACCGGCGGCGTCGAGATCGCGCGGCTCCCGCCAACGACCCGCGGCCCTGATGCCGCGAGCCTCCGCGTCGGCCCAGTCGGCCCACGTCATGCCGTGACCTCGTCGAGGGCGGCGGCAAGGACGTCCACGATCCGTTTCAGCTCACCGGAAGTGATCGTGAGCGGGGGCATGATGACGACGACGTCGCCGAGGGGACGCAGCAGCACGCCACGCTCCACCGCCGACGCGCAGACGCGCCGGCCCCAGCGCAAGCCGTCGTGCGGCGGCGCGAGCTCGACACCGCACATCAGGCCCTGCAGCCGGATCGCGCGCACCGCGGGATGGGGCTCGATACGCATCTGGAGCAAGCCGCGCAGCTCCTCGGACCGTGCTCGCACGTTCGCGAGCACGTCCCGCTCGGCCAGCAGCGCGAGATGACGCAGCGCCACTGCGCACGCCAGCGCGTTCCCACCGTATGAGTGACCGTGGAAGAGCGTGCGCTCGGAGAGGTCGGGCCCGAGGAACGCGTCGAAGACCCGCTGGCCGGCCACGGTCACGGACTGGGGCAAGTAGCCGGCCGTGAGCCCCTTGCCCAGGCACAGCAGGTCGGGCCGGATTCCGCACTGGTCCGACGCGAACAGCGTCCCGGTGCGACCGAACCCGACCGCGACCTCGTCCGCGATCAACAGGACGTCCTGGGCGCGGCAGGCGTCGGCGAGGGAGGCGAACCCGGCCGCGGGCGCAAGGTGCATCCCGGCGGCCCCCTGCACCAGCGGCTCCACCACCACCGCGGCGAGCGACGCGCCGTGCTCAGAGACCAGGTCGCACGCGGTGGCGAGGCAGCGTGGGTCGTCGAACCCGGGCGCGCGCACCACGGGGAAGCGCAGCGGGTCGAACAGGTCGGTGCCGAAGCCGCCCGCACCGAGCGACAGCGAGCCGATGGTGTCGCCGTGGTACGCGCCTCCGAACGCGAGATACGTCGTGCGACCCTCGACCCCGCAGTTCGCCCAGTACTGGAATGCGAGCTTGAGCGCCTGCTCGACCGCGGCGGCCCCGTCGGACGCGAACAGGAAGTGGGGGCCGTCGACCGGCACGAGCGGGGCCAACGCCTCGGCGAGCTCCACCACCACCCGGTTCCCGTTGCCGAGCATCGTCGAGTGGGCGACGCGGTCGATCTGGTCGCGCAAGGCCTGGTCGAGCTCGGGGACGCGGTGACCGAGCGTGTTGACCCAGAGCGAGGAGATGGCGTCCAGATAGCGGCGGCCGTCGACGTCGACGAGCTCGTGGCCCTCGGCTCGATCGACGATCACGGGGCGGTTCTCGGTGAAGCTCGACATCTGCGTGAAGCCGTGCCACACCAGGGCGGCATCGCGCTTTGCCCAACTGGCGGCGCGGTCCACTACTCGGCCACGTGCTCGGCGCCCAGCTCGCGCAACGCGGCGCGGAGCTTGGTGGCGGCGTCGGCGAGCGCTTCCGGTTGCGGATGATGGTCGGCGTTGGCGAACGAGAGCTCCCCGGCGGAGTTGATCGGCACGACATGCAGGTGTGTGTGCGGGACCTCGTCGCCCACGATCATCACCCCGATGCGGCGGGGCTCGAACGCCTGACGCTGGGCGCGGCCGATCGTCTGTGCCACCGTGAAGAGATGGCGCGCCAGCTCCGGCTCGAGATCGATCCAGTGATCGATCTCCTCCCGGGGTATCACGAGCGTGTGGCCGGGGCGCATCGGCGCGATCGACAGGATTGCGACGCACTGCGGATCGCGCCACACGAATGTGCCCGGGATCTCTCCGTCGATGATCTTGGTGAAGATCGACGGCATGGGAACGAGGCTAGCGAGGGGTGTTCGCCGACCGCACAGTCGGCGCGACCGTGGCCATGAAGCGCTCGACCGACGCGGGATGGCCGAAGTCGTGGAACTGCAAGACGAAGCCTTCGACTCCAGCCTCGATCTCGGCGCGCAGCGCGGCCGCGACCTCGCTCGCGGTACCGCCGATCACACCGCCCCAGGTTCCGAACCGCCGCTGCAGCAGCGACGCGACTTCGTCACGATCGGCTTCGCCCGCGGCCAAGCCGACCGGGTGCTGGACCGAGACGCGAGCGTCGCCCGCCAGTGGTCGGAGCTCGGCGAGCCGTTCGACGGCGTAGGCGGGGCAGTTCCACCAGTCGGCGAAGTCGCGCACCAGCGGCATCGTGAACTTGGGGCCCGCCCCGCCGATGTGTACGGGCACGCGGGCCTGCACCGGGCGCGGCCGACCCTGGGCACCGGCGAGCTGGAAGTGCGTACCGGTGTGCTCGAACGGTTCGCCCGTGAACATCCGACCGATGATCTCGAGCGACTCGCGGAGCCTGGCCGCTCGGTTCGGCGGGTCGGCGTCACCGATGCCGAATGCGCGCAGCTCCTCAGCGACGGAGCCCCATCCGATGCCGAGCTCCAGCCTGCCGTCGCTGATGTGGTCGACGGTGGCTGCCATTTTCGCGAGCACGGCCGGATGCCGGAACGGGTCGCAGGTCACGAGGTGCCCGATGCGGATGCGGCTGGTGCGCGCCGCCAGCGCGGCGGCGACGGTCCAGCCCTCGAAGAGGTCGAGCTCGGGCCCGGCCGGAGTGGCGAGATGGTCGATGAGCCATACCGAGTCGAACCCGGCGGCCTCCGCTGCGAGCGTGCGCTCGACGATCGTCGGGAAGCTCATCCGGAGCTGCGGCAGGAACAACCCGAACCACGGCGCAGCCATCGGGCGGGGACGTTACCGTGACGGCCGTGGACCTCGAAGGGGCGGTGGCGCTGGTCACGGGGGGCGCCAGTGGCATCGGGGCGGCGACGGTGGACCTCCTCCGCGAGGCCGGCGCGCGGGTCGCGGTGATCGATCTCGAACCATCCGGGAAGGCGGATCTCTCGGTGCGCGGGGACGTCGGCGACGAGGGCGCGGTC
This sequence comes from Acidimicrobiia bacterium, assembly GCA_031177445.1. Lineage (GTDB taxonomy): Bacteria > Actinomycetota > Acidimicrobiia > IMCC26256 > JACDBD01 > JAPSGP01. Next base: position 8,708 of record JAPSGP010000044.1, on the reverse strand, counting down.
GTCGCCGCGGTCGCCGAGGTCGTCGGCGTGCTCGGCCCGCCGACCGTGGCGGTGCTGGCGGCGGGTGTAGCGGGGATGTCGCCGATCCTGCGGATGAGCGCCGACGAGTGGGACCGCGTCCACCGTGTGAACCTGCGCGGAGTCTTCCTCACACTGCGGGAAACCGCGCGTGCGATGGTCGACGCCGGCCAGCCCGGTGCGATCGTTGCCACCGGTTCGATCTCCGGCATCGTCAGCGATCGAGCGATCGTGCACTACGCCGCGACCAAGGCCGCGGTCCATCAGCTCGTACGGGTGGCCGCGGCCGAGCTCGGCCCTCGTGGCATTCGCGTGAACGCCATCGCGCCGGGGTGTACCGACACGCCGATGTTCGCCGCCGTCGACCGTCTGCCCGGGTTCCGTGAGGCGGTGTCGTCACGCGCCGCGCTCGGGCGGGTTGGCACGGCCCGCGAGGTGGGCGAGGCGATCGTCGCGCTGCTGCGGCTGGACTGGGTCACTGGCCAGGTCCTGGTCGCCGACGGCGGGCTGACGCTGCGCAGCCCGCTCGACCCGGTGGAGCTGGCCGGCCGCGGCTGACGGCTACGCGACCGTGCTGCCGCCGTCGACCGCGATCGTCTGGCCGGTGAGGTGGGAGGCGTCGTCGGAAAGCAAGAAGGCGGCGACCGACGCGATCTGCTCCGGTTGGCCGACGCGCTGCAACGGGATCGCCCGCTGCACCCGGCGTTCGCCCTCGGGGGTGCTCCACGTTCCCGCGGTCATCGGCGTGTCGAACGCGCCCGGGCAGATGCAGTTGACCCGGACGCCGAGGCCGCCGTACTGCACCGCTGCCAGCCGCGTCAGCGCGTCCACGCCACCCTTGCTTGCGGTGTAGCCGGAGCCGACGCCGTGGCCCCTGAGCGCCGCAGTCGAGGCGATGGTCACGATCGCGCCCCCGGTCTCGACGAGATGGGGGAGCGCGTACTTCATGGCGAGGAACGTCCCGACGAGGTTCACCCGCAGCACGTGTTGGAAGTCGTCGAGCGTGACCTCGGCGAGCGGACGGAGGTCGCTGCCGTAGAAGATGCCGGCGGACGTCACGACACCGTCCAGGCGGCCGAGGTCGCCGATGGTCCGGTCGAGCGCCTTGACGATGGCGTCCTCGTTGCCGACGTCGGCCGCGATCGCGACGGCGCGACCGCCGCACTCTTCGACCTCGGCCGCGACCTGGCCCGCGCCGTCTCCGGCGACGTCGACGACCGCGACCGCCGCACCTTCCTCGCCGAGCCGGTGCGCGGTCGCGCGTCCCATCCCGCTCGCTGCACCCGTGACGAGGACGGCCTTTCCTTGGAACCGTCGATCGACCACGGCTGGCACCGTAACCGCGACGGATAGCGTCTGCCTCCGAGGAGGAGCATGGCCGAGCGGCTGCCGTTGTCGCAGGTGGTGGAGTTCTACGTCGGCGGATGCCAGCAGCTCGGCTCGCCGTTCTACAGCTCGCTGCTCGATCGGATGCGAAGAGACGTCGAACGGGGAGGGCCGATCAGCGTTCTGCTCGCCGAGCACGAGCAGAGCACGATCGAGGCGGCGGTGCCGCTGCGATTCCTCGGTGGCGTGCACCGGCTCGTGCTGGAAGGTCGCGCCCCGGCGCTCGCGCGGCACTATCCATCGGTGGGCGGCGACGGTGACGCCGCCGCCGCATGGCCCGCGCTCCTCGACGCCGTTGCGAGCCACGAACACCTCGTTCGTCGCGTCCTCACCCGACCACCGCAGACGAATGAAGTGGGCCGATCGATCGCCCTGGTCGGCGGGTTCCTCGTCGTCAGCCAGGAGACGCGACTTCCGCAGCGCCTCCTAGAGCTCGGCGCGAGCGCGGCGCTCAACCTCCGCGTCGATCGGTACTGGTTCGAGTCGGACGGGCGTGGCGCCGGCGACCCGGACTCGCCGGTGCGATTCGTCGACCGCTGGAGTCGCCCGCCGCCGTTCGGCGCCGAGCTGCGCATCGTCGAGCGTCGGGGCTGTGATCGCGATCCGGTCGACGCGACCACCGCCGACGGCCGTCTCACGCTGCTCTCCTACGTCTGGCCGGATCAGACCGAGCGGATCGAGCTCCTGCGGGCGGCGCTCGACATCGCCCGCGAGTTCCCCGTAGCGGTCGATCGCGCCGACATCGCGTCGTGGCTCGATGCCCAGCTCGAACGCCGGGCCGACGGCGTTGCCACGGTCGTGTTCCACTCCATCGTGTGGCAGTACCTCACCGACGAGCAGCGCGAGGCGGCCGATTCCACCCTCGCCGCCGCCGGCAGCCGCGCGACCCCGGACGCGCCGCTGGCGTGGCTCCGGCTCGAGCCCGGCCCGGGCGGGATGCACACCGAGCTGCGCCTCACCACCTGGCCCGGAGGAAACGAGCAGCTGCTGGCCTCGACCCAGTTCCACGTGGGCCACGTGGACTGGCTCGCCTGACCGAGGTCAGAGCCAGCCGCTCTTGCGAAACGCGCGGTACATGAGGAGGCAGACGGCAGCGATGACCCCGAGGATGACGAAGTAGCCATACTCCGCGTCGAGCTCGGGCATGTTGTCGAAGTTCATGCCGTAGATGCCGGCGATCATCGTGGGGACGGCCGCGATCGCGACCCAGGCCGAGATCTTGCGCATGTCCTCGTTCTGGCGCACGGAGACTCGCGTGAGGTTCGCCTCGAGCACGCTCGTCAGGAGGTCACGGAACGTCTGCACCTGCGCGACCTCGCGCAGCAGGTGGTCGTGGACGTCCCGGAAGTACTCGGTGAGGCTCTCGGGCACGAAGCGGTAGTACCGATGCACGAGCTTGTCGAGCGGATCGAGCAGTGGCGTGGTCGCCGCATCGAGCTCGAGCACCTCGCGCTTGAGCTTGTAGATGCGCTCTGCGGCGCTGGGATCGGACTCGGAGAAGACCTCGATCTCGACCTCGCGGATGTCCGTGTCGATGCCGACGATCACCGGTGCGTAGTCGTCGACGACCTTGTCGACGATGGCGTAGGCGACCGCGCCGGGCCCGTGCTGCAGGAGGTCGGGTCGGGACTCGATCCGCCGGCGCACCGCGGAGAGCGGGCTGCCTTCGCCGTGGCGGACCACCACGATGAAGCTCTCGCCGACGAACATCATGATCTCGCCGATCTCCACCGCTTCGGTCTCGTCGATGTAGCGGGCGGTCTTGAGGACCACGAACACCAACTCGCCGTAGATCTCGAGCTTGGGCCGCTGGTGCGCGCAGATGGCGTCCTCGACCGCGAGCTCGTGGAGCTCGAACTCTCGCCGCACGGCGTCGAACTCGTCCTCGGTCGGCTCATAGAGGCCCAACCACACGAACGCGTTCCTGCGGTGACATGCCGCGGGGATGTCGCTCAGCGCGAGCTCCCCCGGCACGCGCCGTCCGTCCTCGTAGACGGCGGCGTCCACGATCACGGTGCGATTGTCGCGCCCGGCGTGCCCGGTGGCTACGAGCCGAGTGAACGCAGCGCGGCCTCGAGCTGAAGAATCGCACGCTGCGACGCGGCTTCGTAGCCCTCGGTTTCGATGCGAGGCCCGATCAGCTCGAGATCGAAGCAGCCCGGATACCCCGCGGACAGCACTTGGCCGAGGATGCGCTCGAGCGGGATGTCGCCGTCACCGGGGACGAGACGGTCGGGCGTCGTCAGCGTGCCGATCGCGTAGTCGCTCACCTGCACCAGCCGGATGCGGTCGATGCCCTTGGCGATGGTGCGGTCGAGCCCACGCTCGGCCCAGCACGCGTTGATCTCCATGCACACGCCGATGTCGAGCCGGTGGGCGAGGTCGACCGCGTCGCCGAGGGTGTGGACGAATCCCACGTCCACCCGCAGGGAGTTCGTGTGCTCGAGCGCGACCGGGATGCGACGAGTACCGGCATCGTCCAGGACGGGCGTCAGCGCGACCTCGAGCGCGTCGGCCGCCTCCTCCCACGGCAGCGCGCCCGCGGGACCGGTGGTGAGCACGACGCATTCGGCGCCGACGGCGCTGGCAGTCTCGAGCGCACGGAACAGCCGATCGCGGTGGGCGTCCCACCCCGACGGATCGTCGAGGTGGAACGGGCCCAGCCCGATGAGGTTGGTGACCCGGAGCCCGCCGTCGGCGATGCGGCGCGTGCCTTCGTCCCATCCGAAGCGCTCCAGCTTCGCCATGCTGATGCCGACGTTCGTGATGCCGGCCTCGGCATAGAACGCGAGATCCTGATCGAGCTCGTACCGGAACGTCGAGATCGCGCTCAGCGAAACTCGCGGGTGCATCTCGAGATCAGCCGAGGACGAGGCCCCGGGCGGCGCTACTCCCGCCATCGAGGGGAAAGTTGACTCCGGTAGCAAACTCGGACTCGCGGCTCGCGAAGTAGACGGCCGCGTAGGCGACGTCGCCGGCCTCGCCCAATCGCGTGAGGTGCATGCCTTCGAGGCGGGCTCGCCGTTCGGGATCGAGGTCGCGATCGCGGCGTTCGTTGAGCACGTAGCCGGGACTGATCGTGTTGGCCCGGATGCCGTACTGCGCGTAGTCGACCGCGATCGAGCGGGTGAGCGCGTTGAGGCCGCCCTTGCTCGTGGCGTACGCGGTAAAGCCCGGGCTGGCGCGCTCACCTTGTCGCGACGAGATGTTGACGATCGATCCGTGACCGGCGGCGATCATCGACGGGATCGCGGCCCGGCACAGCCACATCGGCGCGGTGAGGTTGACCCGCAGCAGCGCCTCCCACGCCTCGGACGACAGCTCGCCCACCGGCCCGTCGGCACCTACGCCTGACGCGATCGCGTTGTTCACCAGCACGGTCAGTCCGCCGTAGTGGTCGACCGTGGCCCGGACCAGCTCGTCGCAGGCCGCTTCGCTCGACAGGTCGGCGGCCAGGAACACCGCGTCCCCACCGCTCGACGTGATCGACTCGACGACTGCCTCGCCCCGCTTCCGGTCACGGCCGGTCACGACCACCCGTGCCCCCTCGCGGGCAAACACGCGCGCGATGGCGCGGCCGATCCCCGAGGTCGAGCCGGTGACGAGCGCGATCTCCCCCTCCAGCCGCATCGCCCGGACGGTAGTCCGCGGCGCACCGGGCATCGACGGCCAAACTTGCGGCCTTGGGTCACGCAGCACACGGCACCCCCGTGCGGGTCGCCCGACCTACCGCTCGAGTGCTCACCGCGATCGCGGTCGTGCTCGGGGTGCTCACGGCCATCGGCGTGATCGTGCTGCGTTCGACCGAAGGCGACGACGACGGCGCGACCCGTCAGCTCGGCCTCGTCAGCCGGGTGTACGAGGCGACGGTGGTGTCGTCGGAGCGCACACCGTGCCGGGGCACGACCGCGGCGGACCGGATCCCGTGCGACCTGGTGCTGTTCCGCTTGACCGAAGGGCCCGACCAGGGCGACACGAGGGCTCAGGAGTTCCCGCAGTCGCCCACCACCCCTGATCTCGACCCGGGAGAGAAGGTCGTCCTCGGCTTCGTTCCCGACGCCGAACCCGGCTTCCGCTACCAGTACCTCGACCGTCAGCGCCGTCCTGTGTTGCTGCTGGTCGCGCTGATCTTCTCCGTCGCGGTGGTGATGCTCGGCCGGCTGCGCGGTGTGGCGGCGCTGATCGGCCTGGCCGGCAGCGTGGTCGTGCTGCTCACGTTCGTGATCCCGGCACTCGTCGACGGCCACAGCCCGGTGCTCGTTGCCGTCGTCGGGTCCAGCGCGATCGCGTATCTCGCGCTGTATCTCGCCAACGGGTTCCGCACCCAGACCACGGTCGCGCTGCTCGGGACCTTGACGGCGCTCGCGCTCACCGTCGTGCTCGCCAGCATCTTCACGTCGCTGGCCGAGATCTCCGGGTTCGCGTCCGAGGAAGCGCTGCTGGTCTTGATCGGCGACACCGGCATCGATCTCTCCGGGCTCGTGCTCGGTGGCATGGTGATCGGCGCCCTCGGCGCGCTCGACGACGTCACCGTGACCCAGGCCGCGGCGGTGTGGGAGCTGCGAGGCGCGAACCCCGACATGAAGCGGCGGGAGCTCTTCGGCTCGGCCATGCGGATCGGACGCGATCACGTCGCTTCCACCGTGAACACGCTCGCGCTCGCCTACGCGGGCAGTGCGCTGCCCCTGCTGATCCTCTTCACGCAGTCGCGCCAGTCGCTGGGCACGGTGGCGAACAGCGAGACGGTCGCGACCGAGATCCTCAGCGCGCTGGTGGGCAGCATCGGGCTCGTGGCTTCCGTTCCCGTGACCACCTGGCTCGCCGCCCGGGTGGTGGGCGAAGCGCAATTGAGGCGAGCGGAAGGCGGCCGGTAGCCTCTGGCCACCTCCCCGGCGGTGCAGCCCTCGTCTCACGCGGCCGGCGATGTTGCAGATGTTGTTCAGGTCGATGGATGTGCCGGTTGCCGGCGGGCGGCGCCCGCGGTCCGGTCGCGCGGCGCGGCTCGTCGTCGGGGCGATCGTGGTCGGGCTGGCCTCGCCGCTCGCGGCCGCATCCGTCGCCGCCGCCGACCCCGTCTCCGATGCGAAGGCGAAGGTGTCGACCGCGCAGAAGGCGGCCAACGAGGCTGCTGCCCGATACGAGGGCGCGCAGGTGCGGATGGCGGAGCTGTCGAACGAGATCCAACGGCTCGAACAGCAGATCGCGGCGGGCGAGCAACGCGCCGAAACCTTGCGGGTGGTGGTGCAGCGGCGAGCGGTTGATGTCTACAAGGGCAGCGGCGGTGCGCTCCCGTTCCTCGAGTTCGAGGGTGACCCGCTCGACACCTTGCGCCGGGAGAAGCTGGTCGAGGGCGCCAACGCGCGCGACAACGCGGCCGTCGACGAGTTGGCGCAGATCAACGAGGACCTGGAGCGCCAGCGCGCCGCCGTCGACGATCGTCGTGAGGAGCAGTCGGCGGCACTAGAGCAGTTCCGATCCGAGACGCGTCGCCTGCAGGCCGACCTCGCGGCCGCGCAGCGCGCCCAGGCGGCGGCCGAAGAGGAGGCGCGCAAGGCGGCGGAGGCGGCGCGCAAAGCCGAAGAGGAGCGGCAGGCGCGCGAGCGAGCGGCGCGAGAAGCGCGCTCGGTCCCGTCGGCGGCGCCGCCCCCGTCCCCGTCCGGGCCGGCGCCGTCGGGGCGGTCGTCCTCGGGAGCCGCACCGGCGGGCGGGCTGATCTGCCCGATCTCGGGATCAGTGTCGTTCGTGGACTCGTGGCACGCGCCCCGGCCCGGTGGCCGCCTGCACAAGGGGGTCGACCTCATGTCCCCCCGCGGCACGCCCAACGTCGCCGTGGTCTCGGGGTCGATCACCCAGAAGACGGGTGGAACCTCCGGCCACGGTGTCTACCTGCGAGGCGACAACGGCGACCTCTACTACTACTTCCATCTCGACTCGTACGCCGGCGGCCCGCGCCGCGTGGAGCAGGGTGAGGTCGTCGGTTACGTCGGCAACACCGGCGACGCCTCGGGCGGGGCCACCCACACCCACTTCGAGCTCCATCCGGGCGGGGGCGGGGCGGTGAACCCGTATCCCGCGGTCCGGGCGGTCTGCTGACCCGCAGTCGACGCCTCTGCGGTCAACCGGGGCCGGACAGCAGGGCGGTCGGCTCCGTGGGCTGCCCGCCCCCGCGGCGCCGCGGGAGCAGTGACGCCACCGCGAAGATCGCCGTCACGACGAGCACGATCGCGCCCCCAGCTGCGAGTGCCCACTGGCGCGCCGCGAACAGCCCGAGCACGACGCCGGCGACGCCGACCGCCGCGCTCCCCAGCATCGTCGTGCGAAACGATCTGGCGACTAGGCGGCTGGTCGCGACCGGCAGCACCATCAACGCGGCTACCAGGAGGACGCCGACGACGCGCATCGCGGCGACGACGGTCACCGCGGTCAGCACCGCGAGGAGGGCGTTGAGCGCACCGGCCGGGATGCCCGTGACGCGCGCGGCCTCCTCGTCGAGCACCACCGCCAGGAGCCCGCGACCCGCAATCGTCATTGCGACGACGATCAGCGCTCCGAGCGCGATCACGCTGTACACGTCGCGCTCGGTGACCGTGAGGATCGATCCGAAGAGATAGGGCTGGAGGTTGATGTTCGTCGCGGAACGGCCGGCGAGCACGACCCCGGCGGCGATCCCGCTGTAGAAGAAGAGGGCGAGCGCGAGGTCACCCGATGCTGTGCCGCGGGCACGCAACCACTCGATGCAGAGCGCGGCGGCGACCGCGACCACGAGCGAGGTCCAGATCGGTGAGGTCCCGAACAGGAGCCCGGCGCCGACCCCCGCCACCGCCACGTGCCCGATCCCGTCGCCGAACAGTGACAACCGCTTCTGCACCAGGAAGGTGCCGATCAACGGCGCGGTCGCGCCGACCACCAGGCCGGCGATCAGCGCGAGCTGCATGTACTCGCGGTCGAAGGGGTATGGAAGCGGCCACGGCATGCCCGGCACGACGCGCTCCTACCGGAGCTCTTCGAGCCACTGGGGGAGATCGTCGGCGTGCACACCCAGGCTCACGCCGGTGTCGGCGAGCTCCCGCGGCTTGCCGTCGAACAACACCCGTCGCTTGAGCACGACGACCCGATCCAGATCCTCGGCGACCGCGCCGAGCTCGTGGGACACGAGGAGCACGCCCGCGCCGTGTTCCTGCAGCAGGTGGACGAGCGAGTCCCGAAAGAGGCGTTGTGAGGCGGTGTCGACGCCCGCGACCGGCTCGTCGAGGACGAGGAGCTCGGGCTCGCTGGCGAGCGCCTTGGCGATGAGGACGCGCTGC
>JAPSGP010000225.1 GCA_031177445.1 Acidimicrobiia bacterium | reverse complement strand
GCTGGCGGCGCCGTCGGGCGGCGGAGAACCGAGCGAGGAAGAGCTCCCCGGTCCTGCGGGCCACGCCGAGGAGGAGTGCATCGTCCTGCTCGAAGAGGGCAAGAGCATCGACGACTGCCAGGAGGCGCCGAGCCCGATCCTCCCGGCGGGCAACGAGATCGTCTGGGGTGCGATCGCGTTCGCGATCCTGTTCCTCGCGCTGTTGAAGTTCGGTCTGCCGGCGGTGCGCAAGGCGATGGCTGCCCGCGAGGACCGCATCCGCTCCGATCTCGAGCGGGCCGAGCAGGCGCGCACCGAAGCGGAAGGTGAGCTCGCCGAGTACCGCCGCCAGCTCGCCGACGCCCGGAGCGAGGCCACTCGCATCATCGAGGAAGCGCGGGAGGCCGCAGACGAGGTGCGACGGCAGGTGCGGTCGCAGGCGGAGCAGGAAGCTGCCGACCTCCGTGCGCGTGCCCAGGAGGACACCCGGGTCGCGATGGACCGGGCAACGGCCGAGGTCCAGAGCCAGGTGACCGCGCTCGCGATCGACCTGGCCGAGAAGATCGTCGAGCGCAACCTCGACCGCGACACGCAGATCGCGCTCGTCGAGAGCTACATCAACCAGGTCGGGAGCAGGAGCTAGCCGCCGTGGCCGACACCAACCTCGTCGAGGCGTATGCGCGGGCCTTCCTGCAGATCGCGGGAGCCGAAGGGCGCGCCGACAACGTCGAGGACGACCTGTTCCGCTTCGCCCGTGCGCTCGAAGCCAGCGACGAGCTGCGCACCGCGCTCACCGATCGCAGCGTGCCGGCTGAGCGACGCATCGCGGTCGTCGAGGAGCTGATGGGGCGGGGCCCGCTTCCGACCAGCGTCGGCCTCGTTTCGATGGTGGTCGGCGCCGACCGCGCGAACACGCTCCCCGAGATCGTCGATCGCTACCTGGAGCTGTCGGCTGAGAACCGCCAGCACGAGGTCGCCGAGGTCCGCAGCGCGGTGGTGCTCGACGACACCATGCAGGAGCGCCTGGCGCACGCGCTCAGCGCGAGCACCGGCAAGCAGGTCGAGGTCAAGGTGATCGTCGACCCGAGCGTGCTGGGAGGCGTCGTCGCCCGCATCGGCGACACCGTCATCGACGGCTCCGTCCGTCGCCGTCTCGAACAGCTGAAGGAACGCATCTGATGGCCGAACTCACGATCAACGCCGACCAGATCGCGGAAGCGCTGCGCACGCACATCGGCTCGTTCACGACCGAGATCGAGAAGGCCCGGGTCGGGCGCGTGCTCGAGGTCGGCGACGGCATCGCCCGGGTGTCCGGTCTGCCCGACACCGCGGTGAACGAGCTGCTCGAGTTTGAGGGCGGGACCCTCGGCCTCGCGCTGAACCTCGACGAGGACTCGATCGGCGCGGTGGTCCTGGGCGAAGCCAACGAGGTCGAGGAGGGGCACACGGTCCAGGAGACCGGCCGGATCCTGTCGATCCCCGTCGGTGACGGCATGCTGGGGCGGGTCGTGAACGCCCTGGGCCAGCCGATCGACGGGAAGGGCCCGATCACGAGCGACACCTACCGCCGGCTCGAGGTCCAGGCGCCGGGCATCGTCGGCCGCCAGCCCGTGCACGAGCCGCTGCAGACCGGGATCAAGGCCATCGACGCGATGACCCCGATCGGGCGGGGTCAGCGCGAGCTGATCATCGGCGACCGCAAGACGGGTAAGACGACCGTCGCCGTCGACACGATCCTCAACCAGCGCGGCCAGAACGTGAAGTGCATCTACGTCGCGATCGGGCAGAAGAGCTCGACCGTCGCGCAGACGGTCGCGACCCTCGAGGACTTCGGCGCGATGGAGTACACGGTGGTCGTGAACGCGCCTGCGGCTGACTCGTCGGTGTTCAAGTACTTGGCGCCCTACGCCGGTTGCGCGCTGGGCCAGCACTGGATGGACAACGGGGAGGCGGCGCTGGTCGTCTACGACGACCTGTCCAAGCAGGCCGAGGCGTATCGCCAGCTGTCCCTGCTGCTGCGCCGCCCGCCGGGCCGTGAGGCATACCCCGGCGACGTCTTCTACCTGCACAGTCGCCTGCTCGAACGGGCGGCCAAGCTCAGCGATGCCCGTGGTCGTGGCTCCCTGACCGCGCTGCCGATCATCGAGACCAAAGCCGGCGACGTGTCGGCCTACATCCCGACCAACGTGATCTCGATCACCGACGGCCAGATCTACCTCGTCGAGGACCTGTTCAGGTCGGGCGTTCGCCCGGCGGTCGACGTCGGCATCTCCGTGTCGCGAGTGGGTGGCGACGCCCAGATCAAGGCGATGAAGTCGGTCGCCGGCACCCTGAAGCTCGACCTGGCGCAGTTCCGTGACCTGGAGGCGTTCGCCACCTTCGGGTCCGAGCTCGACCGGGTGTCGCAGGCGCAGCTCGACCGTGGCTACCGGCTCACCGAGCTGCTCAAGCAGCCCCTGAACGCGCCCATGCCGGTCGAGCTGCAGGTGATCTCCATCTATGTTGGGACCTCGGGCGCGCTCGACGAGATCCCCATCGAAGACGTCAAGCGCTTCGAGCGCGATCTCCTCGACTTCTTCTCGACCCGGTACGCGAACCTGCTCGCCCACATCCGCGACTCGGGCACACTGCCGGAAGCAGCAGAGCTCGAGGCGGCGGTGGCCGAGTTCAAGGAGATCTTCCAGCCGTCCGGTGCGGTCGAAGGCGGGACGGTGGAAGCGCTCGAGGGTGAGCCCCTCGGCGAGCCCGAGTCCGCGAAGACCCTCGTGACGGAGTAGTCACGCGTGGCCGGCGGACAGGAACGCATACTCCGACGGCGGATTCGGTCCGTGCAGTCCACGAAGAAGATCACGCGCGCCATGGAGCTGATCGCGGCGAGCCGGATCGTCCGCGCCCAGGCGCGCGTCGCGGCGGCGGTGCCGTACAGCGAGCAGATCACCGAAGTGGTGCACGACCTCGCCGCCGCCGGTGGCAACGTGCAGAGCCCGTTGCTCCAGCCCCGCCCCGAGATCAACCGGGTCGCACACGTGGTCATCACCGCCGATCGCGGGCTGTGCGGCGCCTACAACTCCTCGGTGCTGCGTGCTGCCGAGGGTGAGATGAAGGAGCACCGGGAGCTCGGTCGTGACAACTCGTTGTTCGTCGTCGGCCGCAAGGCCGAGGGCTACTTCCGCTACCGCGGCTATCCGACGGCGGCGACGTTCACCGGTTTCAGCGACCAGCCGGCCTACGAGGACGCCCGCCGGATCGGGCAGGCGGTGCGCGAGCCGTTCCTCGACGAGTCGATCGACATGGTCCAGATCATCTACACCCGGTTCATCTCGGTCGGAAGCCAGGAGGTCGTCGTCCGGCCGCTGATGCCGCTCGACCGCGAGCTGCTGGCAGGGGGCGACGGGCTGCCGGAGCCGTCGGCCGAGGGCTTGCGGGCTGCGTACGAGTTCGAGCCCGGACCGGAAGCCATCCTCGAGCGCCTGCTCCCTCGCTACGTCGAGGCGCGCATCTTCGCCGCGCTGCTGAACGCGGCGGCGTCGGAGCACTCGGCCCGGCAGCGGGCCATGAAGGCCGCCAGCGACAACGCCGACGAGCTCATCATCAGCCTCACCCGGGTGATGAACCGAGCCCGTCAGGACGCGATCACCACCGAGATCATGGAGATCGTCGGTGGCGCCGAGGCGCTGCGGCAGGCCCAGCCGCACGGCGTGGAGGAAGTGGCGTGACCCGGGCAGCCTCGCATGCCCCCCGAACGCGCAACGTAGGAGAAGAACGATGACGATCACCGCCGACCAAGAGACGAAGACCGAGCTGAAGGAGGGTCGCGTCGTCGCGATCGCCGGCCCCGTGGTCGACGTCGAGTTTCCACCTGAGGCCCTGCCCGAGATCAACACCGCGATCGAGATGGACATCGAGCTCGAGGGCGAGACGATCACCATCGTGGCCGAGGTCGCGCAGCAGATCGGCGACAACCGCGCACGCGCGATCTGCATGAAGCCCACCGACGGCCTGCGGCGGGGGACGACGGTCCGGAACACCGGTAGTGGACTGGCCATGCCAGTGGGCGACGGCGTGCTCGGTCACGTGTTCAACGTTCTCGGTGAGCCCCTTGACGTCGATGCCGACCAGCTCAGCGGCATCGAGGACCGCTGGGAGATCCACCGCGAGCCACCCCGGTTCGAGGATCTCGAGCCCCGGCGGGAGATGTTCGAGACCGGCATCAAGGTCATCGACTTGCTGGAGCCGTACGTGCGCGGCGGGAAGATCGGGATGTTCGGCGGCGCCGGCGTGGGCAAGACCGTCGTCATCCTGGAGATGATCAACCGGGTTGCGACCCAGCACGGCGGCGTCTCGGTGTTCGCGGGCGTAGGGGAGCGGACCCGGGAGGGCACCGACCTGTGGATCGAGATGCAGGAGTCGGGGGTCATCGACAAGGCCGCGCTCATCTACGGCCAGATGGACGAGCCCCCGGGCGTGCGCCTGCGCGTCGGCCTCGCCGCGCTCACGGTCGCCGAGTACTTCCGCGACGTGAAGAACCAGGACGTGCTGCTGTTCGTCGACAACATCTTCCGGTTCGTGCAGGCGGGTTCCGAGGTGTCGACGCTGCTCGGGCGCATGCCCTCGGCCGTGGGCTACCAGCCGACGCTGGCCGACGAGATGGGCGAGCTCCAGGAACGCATCACGTCGACCAAGGGGCACTCGATCACGTCGCTGCAGGCCGTGTACGTGCCCGCCGATGACTACACGGACCCGGCGCCGTTCACCACGTTCGCCCACCTCGACGCGACGACCGAGCTGAGCCGCCAGATCGCGGCTCTCGGCATCTATCCGGCCGTCGATCCCCTATCGTCGACGTCGACCATCCTGGCGCCCGAGGTCGTGGGCGAGCGGCACTACAACTGCGCGCTCCGGGTGCAGGAGGTGCTGCAGCGGTTCAACGAGCTCCAGGACATCATCGCCATCCTCGGTCTCGACGAGCTGTCCGAGGAAGACAAGGTGATCGTGTCGCGCGCCCGCAAGATCCAGCGCTTCTTCTCGCAGCCGTTCTTCGTCGGCGAGAAGTTCACTGGGCTGAAGGGCGTCTACGTGCCGATCGAGAAGACGGTCGAGAGCTTCGAGGCACTCGTGAACGGCGAGCTCGACGACGTGCCCGAGCAGGCCTTCTTCAACGTCGGCGACGTCGAGAGCGTGCTGGCGAAGCAGAAGACGCTCGAAGAGAGCTGACCCGGTGCCGCTGAACGTCGAGATCGTCTCGCCCGAGCAGGTGCTCTACAGCCACGAGGGCGACATGGTCGTGTGCCGCACGTCGGAAGGCGAGATCGCCTTCCTGCCCGGGCACGTCCCGTTCCTGGGCGCGCTCGGGATCGGCGTGGTGCGGGTCCTGCTGCCCGGGAGCGGCGAGCAGGCGGTTGCGGTGCACGGCGGGTTCGTCGAGGTGGCAAACGACCGGGTGATCGTGCTCAGCGACGTCGCCGAGCTCGCCGAGCAGATCGACGTCGAGCGCGCCCGCCGGGCGCAACAACAGGCCGAGGAACGGCTCCGGGAGGACCCGGACGACGAGGAGGCGAACGCCGCCCTCCTGCGGGCCCAGACCCGCCTCGAGGTCGCAGGCGCCACTGCCACCG
>JAPSGP010000224.1 GCA_031177445.1 Acidimicrobiia bacterium | reverse complement strand
GGGCGATCCGTTCGTCGTCTCCATGTGCCACTGCCTTGCGTGCCAGCGCCGGACCGGAAGTGCCTTCGGGATGCAGGCGGCTTTCGGGCCGGATCAGGTGCACGTCGTCGGTCGCTTCCGCGACTACCTGCGCGTCTCCGACGAGGCGACCGGAAGGAGCACAGCTTCCACTTCTGTCTCGACGGCGGCTCGCAGGTCTTCTACACGGAACCCGACGAGCCCGATCTGATCGTCGTCTCGGTCGGCTCGTTCGCCGACCCGTCGTTCCCGCCGCCGACCGAGGCGTGGTATGACCATCGGCCGCACTCGTGGCTGGCTGTCCCGCGACGATCGAGCGCCGCGGCGGAGCGTGAAGCCGACGTCGCGGAGTGGTACGTGAAGCGTCCGTCAGCCGCCGCCGGTCGCGACGGCACTAGGTCGACGACAACGCGCGTTCGAGGGCGGCGCGGTCGTGCGGCCCGCCGTGCGTCGCGAGAACGTGCTCGACGGGCAGCGCGAGCAACGGGCGCAACCCCGCCGCGATCTCCCCGCGGGTCACACCAGGGCGAAGCCACCTCTCGTTGATCTCGAGGCCCTGGCCGAAGTCGACGAGCGTGTCGCCGGAGATCACCGCCCGGCGGCTCTCGACCCAGTGCACAGTGTCGTTCGCCTTGTGACCGGCGAACACGTCGGCACCGAACGGCAGCCGGTCGCCGGGCGAGTACACGCGTGCCTCGCCCTTCTTCTCCCTGAGCAGCCAGACGACGTCGGGGCTGCCGTCGCCGGCCTGTTCGGCGGTGATGCCGTACGTGTCGATGAGGTATTGCGCGGTGTCGGGCAACGGCGTGTAGACCGGAACGCCGAGCTGCTGGACCAGGCTCTCCGAGTCGCGCTCATGCCACGGCGCGGTGAGCACGATCGCCGTCTCGCGGTCGGTCGCGAGGTCCCCGAGCTCGCTCGGCACGCCCAGCGGATCGAAGAGCAGGAGGCGCTCGCCGTCGTCGATCGCGTAGGACGACACGTTCTGGTCCCACGGCTCGGTCGCCTCCCACTGGGGGTGCGCTGCCGTCCAGTGCCACAGACCCGGTGCAAGCTCGCGCACGGCGCGATGCTACCGAACGCCCCGCCCCATGATCCGGGCAGGGCGGATGTGACGAAGCCCGGCCGAATCGCCGGGCTTCGTCGTCTGCGCGACCTGCCCTCTAACGGAAGCGCACGACGCGCGCGCGCTTTATTTGGGTCGCCTGCCGCTGCGCCTGTGCCTGATCCGTCGGGTTTGGAGCGCCGGGGAACAGGTCGTCGCCAATCGTCGGGATGAACTGCGGCGGGACCCGAACCTGTGTCGCCTGCTCGTAGTCGTAGGCAAAGCCGAGCAGCTCCGGCTCGGACCAGCGGCCGCCGATGAAGGTGATCCCCATCGGCAGCCCCTCGACATAGCCCGCGGGCACCGTGATGTCGGCGTAGCCCGACACCGCAGCGGCCGAAGACGAGCCCACGAAGTACTCGAAGTGGCCGTCGAGATCGCCCTCATCGGGGTCGTCGTTCGTCGGCCACGCCGGACCGTTCGTCAACGCGACGATCGCGTCGAGGTCATGCGTGGCCATGAGCTCGTCGATCGCTCTCTGGACCGGCGGCGTGACGCCGGCACGAATCTCGGCGCAGTCCTCGTCACGCCCGTTGGTCGCCTCGGCGAGCTCGAACACGAGGTTGTTCCACGGGCCCTCGAGCTCGGGATGGTCCTCGTTGAACTCGATGAGCTCGGCGAGGGTCTGTGGGTACGGCTGGCCGGTCACCGGGTTCGTCCCGTCGACGTACGTCTGCAGGTACGTCGCGATGTCCGTCTTGAACTCGCACAGGAGCGCGGGGAACTCGCCGGCGGTCGCCGACAGGTCGATGTCGGTCCCGTCGATCACGGTCGCACCTTCGGACTCGAGCGCGTCGATCACGTCGTCGAGGATCGGCTCGACGACCGGTCCGACGAGCGACGGGTTGTAGGTCCCGGCGCGCCAGACGCCGATGCGGGCGCCGTCGAGCGCCTCGTCGTCGAGGAACTGGGTGTAGTCGGTGAAGGCGTTGCCGGCCTGCGCGGCGGTCGCGCCGTCGTCCGGGTCGACGCCGGTCGCTGCGCCGAGGAGCACCGCAGCGTCGGTCACGTTGCGGGCCATCGGGCCGGCCGTGTCCTGATCGGCGCTGATCGGGACGACGCCTGCGCGGCTCCACAACCCGAGTGTCGGCTTGATCCCGACGACGCCGTTGGCACCCGACGGGCAGACGATCGAGCCGTCCGTCTCCGTGCCGACGGCCGCGACCGCGAGATCGGCGGCAGCCACGACGCCGGATCCGGAGCTCGAGCCGCACGGGTTGCGATCGAGGACGTAGGGCATGTTCGTCTGGCCGCCGATGCCGCTCCAGCCGCTCGAGGACGGGAAGGACCGGAAGTTGGCCCACTCGGACAGGTTGGCCTTGCCGATGATGATCGCGCCGGCGGCCTTCAGCTGCTCCGCGATGAACGCGTCGTCGGGCGTGCTCCCGGCGAGCGCCCACGAGCCGGCCGTCGTCGGCATGCCGGTGGTGTTGATGTTGTCCTTGACGATGATCGGAACTCCGAGCAAGGGACGGTCGTCGCCGTTGCGTCGCGCCCGGTCGGCCGCCCGTGCGTCGGCGAGGGCCGTCGGGCTGACCGTGATCACGGTGTTGAGCGTCGGGTTGAGCTGGCGGATGCGCCGGAGATAGAAGTTCGTCAGCCGGACGGAGCTCATCCGGTGTGAATCCATCAACTCCTGGAGCTCCGGGATCGTCGTCGCGTCGACGTCGATCCCGGCGACCTTGGTGTTCGTCGGGTTGCCCACCGGGCCGGGCGGGGGCGCCGCGGCGCCCGATACGACGAGCACGAGGGCCAGCAGGGTCGTCAGAACGAGGGAACGCCGAAGTCGGCTGCTCATCGCGTGACCTCCACGAGATCGGGCGGGGTGGACGCTGGGATCGCAGGGCGGGGGCCGGGGTCTGGGGGCTGAATCCTATAACCGTCCCGCGGTCAAGTCAGCAGGGCGGTTGGCGTGCGCCAGGGTGCGGAATGTCCCCCGGCGCTGTCGTGACGGCCAGGCTGAGCGCTCACCGACGGGCCACGAAGACGTACTCACGGCTGTCGTCGTCGAGCGGTTCCCCGGCGAATCCGCCGTAGAGAGCATCGAGGCGCAGGCCGGCGACGTCGAGGAGCCCCAGCCATTCGTTCTTGGTTGCCCACCAGAGCGAACCGGTTCCACCATCGTCCAACGTGATGTCGACTCGGTTATCGCCGACGCTGTAGTAGTTCGTGTGAGGCAGCGGCGTGTCGGCGTGCTGGCCGTCTATGGCGGATGCGAGGTGATGGTCGAAGGCGAACGCGTTCCAGGCGAAGCGGCCGTTCGACCGGAGCGATGCCGCGACCCGCTCGAAGCAGCGGCGACGATCGGCCCACCTGGGCAGATGCAGCAGGGACCGCCCAGGGCAGTAGATCAAGGCCGCCGGCTCCTCGATTTCGAGCTCCCGTATGTCTCCTTCACGCAGGTCGAGCTCGACTCCCGCCTCAACTGCGCGCACTCGAGCCTGCGCGAGCATCGCCGGCGAAGAGTCAATCCCTATTACACGCCTGCCCGTTGCCTGAGCAACCGGGATCGCGACGCGCCCGTTGCCAACTGCAAGCTCGACCAGCGGCCCGTCAGCATCAAGGGCAAGCCCGACGTAGAACGGGACGTCAGCAGCGACGCTCGTGGACCAGTCCCCGTATCGGTCCGCCCAGGCGTCGTACCAGCTCGACATGGCAACACCAATCTAGGCGCAAGAGAGGCGGCGTTCGGCTCCTCACGCCGGACCGCACGCGAGCGTCGTCGCCGCTCGTACGCTTGCGATCTGGTGGTCTCCCTCGATGAGGTTCGCTCGCTCGCGCTGACGCTGCCGCGGACGACGGAAGCGTTCGTGCGCGGCTGCGTCAAGTTTCGCGTCGGTCGGATCGTCTACCTGGCGTTCTCGCGCGACGAGACGTTGATGGGTTTCGCCTTTCCCAAGGAGTGGCGCAACGCGCTGATCGAGACGGAGCCGCACAAGTTCATGCTGCCGCGAGAGTCAGACCTCCGCTACAACTGGGCGGTCGTCCGGCTGGTGGAGATCGACGCGGTCGAGATGCGCGAGCTCGTCATCGACGCTTGGGCGCTGGTCGTGCCCAAGAGCGTCTCGGCGCCGTACGCGGAGGCCGACTAGCGAGCGGCGGAGAGGATCATGCCGGCGCCGACCGTGTCGTTCGTCGCCTCGTCGATCATGATGAAGGCGCCCGTGGCGCGGTTCTCGGCGTAGGGATCGACCGCCAGCGGCTCGGCCAGGCGCAGGCGCACGCGGGCGATGTCGTTCAGCTCGAGGCACCCGGGAGACGGCCGGTCCTCGAGCGTGTGGATGTCCACAACCGACACGAGCTCGTCGACGATCGCGCGCACCGAGCGCGTCGTCTGCTTCACGACGAGACGGGTGCGCGGCTCGAGCGGGCGCTCCGCCATCCAGCAGACGTGGGCGTCGAGCTCGCGCGCGACGATGGGCGCCGGGTCGGGGTCGGCGAGGAGGTCGCCGCGTCCGACGTCGAGGTCGTCCTCGAGGCGGATCGTCACGGACATGCCCGCGACGGCCTCGTCGAGCGGGCCCTCCGCCGTCTCGACGGACGCCACGCGCGTCCGCCTCCCAGACGGCAGCACGACCACCTCGTCGCCCGCGCGCCAGACACCGCCGGCCACCTGGCCCGCGTAGCCGCGGTAGTCGTGGTGTTCCTCCGAGAGCGGCCGGATCACCCACTGCACGGGGAAGCGGCGGTGCTCGAGGTCCCGATCGCCGGCGACCTCGACCGTCTCGAGGTGCTCGAGCAGCGTCGGCCCGTCGTACCACGGCATCCCGACGCCGGGGTCGACGACGTTGTCGCCGTGCAGCGCCGAGATTGGGATCACGAGCACGTCGCGCAGCCCGAGCCGCTCGGCCGTCTCGCGCAGCTCCTGCTCGATCTCGCGGAAGCGCTCCTCGGAGTAGCCGACCAGGTCCATCTTGTTCACCGCCACGAGGACGTGCGGCGTTCCGAGGATGGCGGCGATGTAGGAGTGCCGCCGCGTCTGCTCGATCACGCCCTTGCGTGCGTCGACGAGGATGATCGCGAGGTCGGCGGTGGAGGCGCCCGTGACCATGTTGCGCGTGTACTGGACGTGGCCCGGCGCGTCGGCCAGCTGGAAGCGGCGGCGTGGCGTGACGAAGGAGCGGTAGGCGACGTCGATCGTGATGCCCTGCTCGCGCTCGGCGCGGAGGCCGTCCGTCAGCAGCGCGAGGTTCACGTAGCCGTCGCCGCGGCGCTGCGACGTCTGCTCGATGTGCTCGAGCTGATCGGCGAGGATCTGCTTCGTGTCGTAGAGCAGCCGGCCGATCAAGGTCGACTTGCCGTCGTCGACCGACCCCGCCGTCACCAGGCGGAGCAGGCCGGTGGACATCAGCTCAGAAGTAGCCAACGCGCTTCCTGTCCTCCATCGCTGCCTCGGAGATGCGGTCGTCGGCGCGGGTCTCGCCGCGCTCGGTCACGGTCGTCGCGGCGATCTCCGCCACGACTTCGTCCAGGGT
>JAPSGP010000043.1 GCA_031177445.1 Acidimicrobiia bacterium | reverse complement strand
GATGTGAGGGGGCGACGACGTAGGCACCCGATCGCGGGAGCTTGTCGCGCCCCCGCACCCGCACGCGGAAGACCAATTTGCACGGCGTCAGCACGAGTGCTCGGCACACTCGGTAGAAGATGCGCTTGCCGAGTTCGGGACGTGCGGCCGTGGTCATGGCTCCGCCCCCGCCGTGGCCCGAAACCGCTCGACGATCTCGCTGGCGACGCCGTCGGCATCCCGCCCGGTGGTGTCGATGACGATCGCATCGTCGGCGGGGCGCAACGGTGACGTCGCTCGGCTCGAGTCGAGCTCGTCGCGCCGTGCGATTGCCTGTTCCACCTCACGTTCGTCGGTCGGGCGGTCGGCGGCGGCTTCGTCGAGCGCTCGCCGCTTGGCCCGCTCTTCGGGTGAGGCGGTGAGGAAGACCTTGAGCGGCGCGTCCGGGAAGACGACGGTGCCGATGTCTCGCCCCTCCACGACCCCGCCGCCGTGGACGTCGACCCAGCGGCGCTGCCGGTCCACCAGCAGCGTCCGGACCTCCGGGTGTGCCGACACCTGGGAGACGGCGGCTGCCACCGCCGGGCCCCGGATCTCGCGGCTGACGTCACGCCCGTCGAGCGCAACGCTTCCCGGAGGCGAGTCGAGCTCCAACCGCACCGTCCGAGCGGTGGCGGCAATGCCGGGGCCGTCGGCGAGATCCAACCCGTACTCGAGGGCGAGGAGCGTCACGGCGCGGTACATGGCGCCAGTATCCAGCACTTCGAGATCGAGCTTGCGGGCGACCCCGCGGGCAACGGTCGACTTCCCCGATCCCGCCGGGCCGTCGATCGCCACGACGCGCGTCCTCGCGAGTCGCGTCATCGCGACGCGGTGGCGCGCGCCAGATCGTCGGCGAAGGCGGGATACGAGACCGCCACCGAACTCCACCCCCGAACGGTGGACTCTCCTGTAGCCGCATTCGCCGCCACGGCCGCCGCCATCGCGATTCGATGGTCGCCGTGGCTCTTGAACTGGCCGGGCCGGGGCCGGCCACCCCGGATCAGCAGACCGTCGGCGCGTGGCTCGACCGCGATGCCCATCTGCGCGAGCTCCTGGCAGATCGTGCCGATGCGGTCGCTCTCCTTCACTCGCAGCTCGGCTGCGTCCCGGATCTCGGTGACGCCGTCGGCGAACGCGGCCGCGACCGCGAGCGCTGGGATCTCGTCGATCATGCCCTCGCCAGGGACGATCGTGGTGCCGGTCAGCGGCGAGTACTCGGCCGTGATGTCGCCCACCGGCTCACCGAGTCGTCTACCGCTCTCGGCAACGTGGATGCGGGCACCCATCCGCTGCAGGACGTCGACCCAACCGATGCGCGTCGGATTCAGGCAGACGTCGCCGACGACGAGCTCCGAGCCGGGCGTGATGCAGGCGGCCACGGCGAAGAATGCTGCCGACGACGGATCGCCCGGGACGTCGAGCTCGAGGGGCGAGGGCTCGCCAGGCTCGACACGTACCGTGCGCTCGTCGAGCCGCTCCAGCGACACACCGAGAGCCATGAGCATTCGCTCGGTGTGGTCGCGGCTCGGCGCCGGCTCGACGATCTCGGTCACTCCCTCGGCCTGGAGCGCCGCCAAAAGGATCGCCGTCTTCACCTGGCCGCTGGCGACACCGAGCTTCACTCGGCGGCCGGTGAGCGCACCCCCGCGCACGACCAGCGGCGGGAGCCGGCCGCCGTCGCGTCCGTCGATGCGAGCGCCGAGCGATCGCAGCGGGTCGACGACGCGCGCCATCGGGCGGATCGACAGCGACGCGTCGCCGGTGAGCACGGTGAGGAAGGAGCGGCCGGCAACTACGCCGGCGAGCATCCGCATCGTGGTACCTGAGTTTCCGCAGTCGATCACCCCGGCGGGCTCGCGCAGCGCGTCGGGCCCGGCGCCCCGGACCGTGCATTCGTCGGCGGACGCGCGGATCTGCACACCGAGCTGCTCGAGTGCGTGCATCGTGCGGCGCACGTCGTCGCCGGGCGCGAGGTTGCTGATGCGGGACCGCCCGCGGGCCAACGCGCCAAGAAGCAACGCCCGGTGCGAGATCCCCTTGTCGCCGGGCACGTGCATCGTGCCCCGCAGCGGGCTCGGCCCCACCAGGGTCAGCTCGCGCCGAGCCTCACTCGTGCTCATCGGATCGCGCTCCGCGAGCTGTGATAGCCCCGCTGCGCAAGCGCCGCTTCGAGGGCGGCGCCATGCTGCTCGGCGACCACGAGGACGACGACACCGCCGCCACCCTCCATGGAGTGCGCGATCTCGAAGTCGACGATGTTGATGCCGAGCGAGCCGGCGAGGGTCGTGACCTCTGCGAAGACGCCGGGCCGGTCGGCAACGGGGACGCGCAGCTCCACGAGGGCCTCACCGGTCGGCGTGCCGACGGGCAGGTTGCGTCGCGCCGCCCGGGCGCGCTCGAGCAGTTCCAACAGCGAGGTTCGGTCTTCCAGGGCGACCACTTCCCGCACCGACGTCAGCGCCTTGAGGTACTCGTCGAGCGCGTTGACGATCGCATCCCGGTTCGCGATGCAGATGTCGGGCCAGATGCCGGGATGCCCGGCGGCGATGCGGGTCATGTCGCGAAAGCCGCCGGCCGCGAGCCGGAGCAGCGTGGCGTGCTCCTCGCCGGTGGTGGCGGCGATGTCCATGAGCGTGGTGGCGGCGAGATGGGGCACGTGGCTGACGACCGCCACGAGCGCGTCGTGGTGCTCGGGGGTGACCGCGACGACCTCCGCGCCGAGCTGCGACACCAGGGTCCGCACGGCGGTGAAGGCGGCGCCGTCGGTGTGCTCGGTCGGCGTGAGCACCCACGTCGTGCCGACGAACAGGTCGGCGTCCGCCCCTTCGAGCCCGTCCTGCTCCGAGCCCGCCATCGGGTGACCACCGACGAACCGGGGTGCGAGATCGGGGCGCTGCCGATCGATCTCCGCCACCACCGGTGCCTTCACCGAGCCGACGTCGCCGACTGCGGGCACGCCGGCTTCCAGCACCTCCAGCGCGAGCGCGGGGACGGCCGCGACCGGGACGGCCACGAACGCGGCGTCGGCACCGGCCGCCGCTTCCGCGACCGAGTGAGCGGCCTCGTCGACGGCGCCGATCGCCTGGGCGTGAGCGACGCGATCGGCGTTGCGGTCGAAGCCGCGGACCTCGTGACCGGCGCGGCGAAGCGCCAAGCCGACCGACCCGCCGATCAGGCCGGTCCCGACGACCGCGACGCGACTCACGGGCTACTCGGGGAGATCGTCACGGAGCGAGC
This sequence comes from Acidimicrobiia bacterium, assembly GCA_031177445.1. Classification (GTDB taxonomy): domain Bacteria; phylum Actinomycetota; class Acidimicrobiia; order IMCC26256; family JACDBD01; genus JAPSGP01. The sequence continues at coordinate 9,668 of JAPSGP010000043.1, read as the reverse complement.
GTGCGCCTTCGAGGTAGACGTGATGCAGTTCCTCGCGCGGGCGCTCCGTGTAGCAGTGGACGAGCACTCGGATGCACCGCGGCATCCCACCATCGATCGTCAGCTCTCGGGCGCAGAGCAGCGGGATGTCACCGAGCCCGACGCTCCGGGCGGCGGTGGCCGGGAACAGCGCGGTCAGGTCCTCGGTGGCGGTGAAGATCACGCTCACGAGGTCGTCGTGGTGGATCTCGTTGCGGGCAAGCAGCTCCTTCACGAGCTGTTGCGTCTTGGCCTCGATCTCGGCCTCGGCGTCCTCGTCGCACGTCGTCGCGCCGCGCAGCGCCCGCAGCTTCACGCCTTCGGAGGTTAGTCGGAGGCCTGTCGAACGCCTTCGCATATGGGACAGACTGTCGCGGCTCAGCGCCGGCGTGAGCGAAGAGAGGGGAGGCGTGACTTCGACGGCACCGGTCATCGGGAGCCGGGCGCGCACGTTCACGCTCGTCGCCATGACGATCGCGAACAGCATGATCCTCGTCGATCAGACGGCGGTACCGCTGGCAACGCCCGATGCGGTCTCCGACCTCGACGCGTCGCTCTCGTCCGGCCAGTGGATCCTCACCGCGAACATCCTGCCGCTCGCCGCGCTCATGGTGTTCGGCGGGCGCCTCGGCGACCAGCGCGGCCTACGGAGGATCTTCCTCACGGGAACGGCGCTCTTCACCGTTTCATCGTTCCTCGCGGGAGCGGCGCCCGCCTTCCCGTTCCTCATCATCATGCGGGTGACCCAGGGCATCGGGGCGGCGTTGATGATGCCGACGACAATGGCGATCGTCAGCTTCGTGTTCCCGGAAGAGCAGCGCGGCAGAGCGCTCGGCATCATGGCCGGCGCATCGGCGTTCTTCGCTGCCCTCGGTCCGGTGCTCGGCGGGCTCATCACCCAGTTCGTCGACTGGCGAGCCGTGTTCTGGATCAACGTGCCGCTCGCGATCATCACTGCGCTGCTCACGATCGGGAACACCCCGACCATCGAGCCCGCGACCAGCGGGACGAAGCGAGTCGACGTGCCCGGTCTGCTGACGTTCGCGATCGGCATCGGCATCATCACCTTCGGACTCGGCCAGGGCACCACCTGGGGTTGGACGTCCGTCGCCACGCTCGGCACTCTCGCGATTGGTGCCGCCGGCCTGGTGGCGTTCGTCGTCGTCGAACGGCGCCGTGCGGAGCCACTGATCCAGCTCGGCTTGTTCCGGCACATGAACTTCAGCGCCGCCAACTTGAGCCAGGTTCTCGCGGGGTCCGTGGAGTTGGGCACGGCGTTCCTGCTTCCGTACTTCTTACTGCTGGTCGTCGGGCTGTCGCCGGGTGCGGCGGGTATCGCGCTCATTCCCGCGACCATCCCGATCATCGTCATCGCACCACTCGCCGGACGATGGTTCGACCGAGTAGGAGGCCGGACGCCGTTGGTCGTAGGGTTTGCAGTGCTCGCCGTCTCCGGGCTCGCACTGGCCTACGCCGCCGGCCAGGAGAGCGCGATCGCCATCATCCCCGGGTTGGTGCTCCAGGGCGCCGGGCTCGGCATCGTGCTCACGGTCAACGACCCGACCGGCATCAATGCGGTCCCCGAAGAGGTCCGCGGAGAGGCCTCAGGAGTCATCGACACGAGCGAGCAGTTCGGCGGCGCGCTGGGCATCGCCGCGCTGACCGCGTTGTTCCTCCAGTTCATGTTCCTTCGATTCGACGACGCGTTGGCATCGCACGGGATCCATGCGTCCGCTGAAGACTTCTCCCGTGGGCAGGAAGTGGTCATGCGCGCCGAGCAGGAGGGCTTCGAGCACATCAATCCGCCGCCCTTCTTCCAGGAGGTGGTCGGCGAGTGGAGGGATGCGCACGTCGCCGGGTATCGCTTCGTGTTCTTGCTCTGCGCCCTCATCGCGCTCGTCGGCGCCGTGTCGACGTACCTCATGGTTCGCCGGGATGACCGCACCGTCAAGAAGCACCGGGTCTTCAGCCGCCGATCGCGCTGGACGTGGGCGACGACCAGGGTGGGGCCCGGCGTCACGCGTGAACCGCTCCCCCAGCCGCCTCGTACAGCGCCCGCACCTCCTGCTGGCGGAGCGGACGCCACGTCCCGGGAGGAAGGCGAGCATCGCTGACGGGACCGATGCGCGTGCGGACGAGTCGCCGCACCGGATGGCCCACCGCTTCGCACATCCGGCGAACCAGCCGGTTGCGTCCCTCGTGGACGACGATCTCGAGCGCGGCGACGCGGTCGTGCTGCTGGACGAGCCGGACCTGCGCCGGCGCAGTCCGACCGTCGTCGAGCTCGACGCCGGCGCGGAGGTGGCGGATCGCGGCCGGGCTCGGAGCCCCCTCGACCTCGGCGAGGTAGGCCTTCTCGACGCCGTGGCGGGGATGCGACAGCAGCTGGGCGAGCTCACCGTCGTTCGTCAGGACGAGGAGGCCCTCGGTCTCGTAGTCGAGCCTGCCCACTGGGAACACCCTGGGCTCCAGCGGCACCAGGTCGAGCACCGTGCGCCGGTGCCGGGGGTCGCTGGCAGAGGTGATGGTGTGTTTGGGCTTGTTCAGGAGGTAGTAGACGAGGTCGTCGCGTACGACCGCCCGGATGCCGTCGACCGCGATCTCGTCGTGACCCGGATCGACCCGCCGCCCGAGCGTCGCGACCTCGCCGTTGACCGTCACCCGCCCGGCGGCGATAAGGCCCTCGGCGGCGCGCCGTGAGCCGAACCCGGCTCGCGCCAAGACCTTCTGGAGCCGCTCCCCCTCCCGGTGCTCCCCCTCCCGGTGGTCGCCCGTCGTGCTACCCCGTCGCGGGGCCCGGTTCGTCCGACGACGGGACCGGCTGGTCCGACACCCGCAGGCCCCGCTCGAGCGACTCGACGACCTCCGGTCCGGGAACGAAGTCGCCGAGGGGAGGAAGGCTGGCGAGCGAGTCGAGGCCGAGGCGCTCGAGGAACTCGCGCGTCGTGCCGTAGAGCACGGCGTTGCCGGGGCCGGGGTCGCGCCCGACCTCCTCGACGTAGCCCCGCTGCAGGAGCGTGCGCAACACGGACTCGACGTCGACGCCCCGGATGGCCGAGATCTGGCCGCGGGAGATCGGCTGCTTGTAGGCGACGATGGCGAGCGTCTCGAACGCCGGGCCGGACAGCCGGGCGTGCTGGCCCTCGAGCACGAATCGCTCGACGTACGGCGCCAGCTCCGGATGGGTCTGGTAGCGGTAGCCGCCGGCGATCCGCACGAGGACGAAGCCGCGTCCCGACGCGAAGTACTCCTCCGCGAGCTCGGCACAGAGCTCTTCGATGCGGGCGACGGGGAGCTCGACGAGCTGGGCAAGCAGGCTCGGCTCCACCGGGTCGGTCGCGGCCAGGACGACCGCCTCGATGATCCGGCGCGCCTCGTGATCGCGGAGCGCGCTGGTCGCGTCCCCCACCGGGTCGTCGTACATGCTCACTCCCGCACCGCTTCGGCCCGGACCGGCGGCGGCCTCGGCGTCGCATCGTCGTCCCATTCGGCGAGGCTGGCGGCGTCGAGCGCGTTCTCACCTTCCTGCAGTCGCCGCAGCTGCAGGTCGCCGAAGTTCGTGAACTGCTCGATGTCGACGGCCCCCTGCTTGTAGAGCTCGAGCACCGCGAGAAAGCGCACGATCGCCTCGAGCTTGGACGGCGCGTCACGGACGAGGTCGCGGAAGCTGACCCGCTCGGATTCGGGGAGCTGCGCGATCAGCCACTCGACTGCTTCGCGCACGCTGGCCCGGATGGGCGCGATGTGCTCGATCGACACCAGTGGGTCGGGTTTCGGCGCCAGCGCCCGCAGCGCCGCCGCCAGCAGTCGCGAGGGCGCAACTCGCTCGAGGGGATCGGGCGCCAGCGATCGGAACGGCTCTTCGGGCCCGGCCCGCCGCGGCAGGCTGCGATCGGCAAGTCGGACTCGGGCCTCGAGCGCCCGAGCGGCATCCTTGAACGTCTTGCACTCGAGGAGCCGGGCCAGGAGCAGGTCGCGCTCCTCGAAACGGAGGAGCTCCTCGTCGAGCTCGACGTCCTCCAACGAGGGGAGCAGGCGCCGGGCCTTGAGCTCGACCAGCGTGGCCGCGATGAGCAGGAACTCGGTCGCGACGTCGAGATCGAGCGCCTCCATGCGCTCGAGCTCGCTGATGTAGGCGTCGACGATCCGGGTCAACGAGACCTCGAACAGGTCGACCTCCTGCTTGAGGATCAGGTGCAGGAGCAGGTCGAACGGGCCCTCGAAGACCTCGGTCCGGACTGCATACGGCACGGGTCGCAGCGTACCGGCCGCCAGTAACCTGCCTGCGCATGCCCCGCGTGCTCTCCGGAATCCAGCCGACCGGCGACATGCACGTCGGCAACTACCTCGGTGCCGTTCGCCGCTGGGTCGAGGACCAAGACCGCCAGGACGCCCTCTACTGCGTCGTGGACCTCCACGCCCTCACCGCGGAGTTCGACGACACAACCCTGGCCACGCGCACCAGAGAGACGGCCATGCTCCTGATGGCTGCGGGACTTGATCCGGACCGATGCACGCTGTTCGTCCAGAGCCACGTCCCTGCCCACACCGAGCTCACCTGGATCTTGAACTGCGTCGCCACCTTCGGCGAGCTCCGGCGGATGACGCAATTCAAGGAAAAGGGCAAGGGCCAAGAATCTGTCAGCGTCGGGCTGTTCGACTACCCGGTGCTGATGGTGTCCGACATCCTCATGTACGAAGCCGACGAGGTGCCGATCGGCGACGATCAGCGCCAGCACCTGGAGCTGGCCCGCGACATCGCCACTCGCTTCAACCGTCGCTTCGGCGACACCTTCGTCGTCCCGAAGGCGACCTACCCGGAAGTCGGCGCGCGCGTGATGGATCTGCAGACCCCGATGGCCAAGATGTCGAAGTCCGCCGAGTCGGCCAACGGGGTCGTGCTCTTGCTCGATCCGCCGGAGGCGATCAGCAAGAAGATCAAAGCTGCCGTCACAGACTCCGGCACCGACATCCTCCACGACCGCGACACGAAGGCGGGTGTCTCGAACCTGATCGAGATCTACGCCGCCGCCACCGGGTCGTCGATCCCCAAGGTCGAAGCCGAGTTCGAGGGCCAGGGGTACGGCGCGTTCAAGTCATCCGTGGCCGAGGCCGTCGTCGAGCTGCTCACGCCGCTGCAGCGTCGGTACGGAGAGCTCGAACGTGACCCGGCCGAGGTCGACCGGCTCCTCGGCCTCGGTGCCGCGAAGGCACGCGCGCTCGCCGATCCGGTGCTCGACCGGGCCCGACGAGCGATCGGACTGCTCCCGCCGACGGCGTAAGTGGCCCGCTTCGAGCGCGGCACCGAAGAGTTCAGCCGCGTCGGCGCGTTCAGCGACGGCGTGTTCGCGATCGCGGCGACCCTCCTGATCGTCGGCGTCGGTGTCCCCGCCGTGCGGGAATCCGAGTTCGGGGCGGCGCTGACCGACCGGATTCCCGACATGATCGCCTTCTTCATCAGCTTCGTCGTGATCGGCAAGTACTGGCTCGCACACCACCAGTTCTTCTCGCAGCTTGAAGCCGTCGACAACCGGCTGATGACCGCGAACCTCGTGTACCTCGCCGCGATCGCCTTCGTTCCGTTCCCGACCGGACTCGTGGCCCGCTACGAGGACAGCCCGGTAACCGTCGTGATCTACGCCCTGGCGCTGGCGACCGCCAGCTTCATGGAGGCGGTCATGTTCGTCTTCGCCCATCGCGCGCGCATGCTGCGAATCCGTTACACCGACGACGTCTTCCGCGTCGGAGTCATCGCCGCGCTGTTGCCGGTGTTGCTCTTCGCGATCTCGGTCCCGATCGCCTTCGTCAACACCACCCTGGCCGTTTCCTCATGGCTGCTCGTCTTCCCGGCTGAGTGGGTCCTCGCCCGTTGGGCGCCGAGAGGGTTCGAACCGATCGAGTAGTCCCTTTTCCCAGTATGGCGATATGCGAAGATCTCGCGCATCCTGGAGAAGGAGAGCTGATGGGCCTGTTCTTGGGATTTGCACCTTGGATCCTGTATTGGATCCTCGTATCCGACAACTCGTTCGAGGAGGCCGCGGTCGCCGGCCTGATCGCCGCCGTGGTGCTCGCGGTCATCGGCGTCTCGCACGGGCGAAGCCCGAAGATCCTCGACTACGGCACCATCGTGTGGTTCGGCTTCCTGGCGATCTTCGCGGGACCCGCCGACGAGGAGTTCTTCGCCGACTGGTCGTACGTGCTTTCGAACTTCGCACTGGGTGCCATCGTGCTGGTGTCGATCGTCATCGGCGAGCCCTTCACCCGCCAGGACGCGCGCGAGACCGTTGCTCGCGAGTACTGGGACAGCCCCGTCTTCCTCAAGTCGACGGCGGTGATCGCATGGGTGTGTCTCGGCGCACTGCTGGTCATGGCGCTGTCGTCGATCGTCGCGGTCGAGAACCCCGGCGACGAGCTGTGGTGGAACTGGATCATCCCCATCGGCCTCTTTCTGGTGGCGATCAAATTCACGATGTGGTACCCGGACTATCTGCGGGGCCAGTCGGGTGCGGCTCCGGATACTCGAATGGCCTGAGCCTGCCCCACAGGCTCAGGCGTCGTCAGCGACCTTGAGGGCCTCGGCAACCGGTCGCGGAATGCCGGTGGCCGGCCAGCGCTCGGGATGATGGTGGGCCAGTGCCCACTGCGCCGCCTCTTCCCGCCCGCCGGCACGACGGATGCGCTCGGCCCCGAGCTCGTCGTGGCGCGCGTACGCGGCGATGCGTCCCCGCAAACCGGGCTGGTCGCGCCAGCGTGAGACCCGCACCCTTCTAGCGATGGCCACGGTGATCGTCGCCGCTGAGCGACCGAAGACGCCGAACCCCGAATCGAGCTTGCCGGAGTCGTGCAAGAGCGCGGCCGCCGGCCAGCGCTGGTCGTTTGCGTACGCGGTGCCGACGAGCTCCTGCTCGACGCGCCGCGCCACCCGGATCGAGTACCGCCGGTCGTGGTTGGGGAGCTGACGCCACAGTTCCAGCTCCGCCGGCGTCAGGATGCTCTCGACCCATCTCGTGTCGTCGTCTCGCGGCGGCCCGGGCCAGAGCGCTCGGACGAAGCGCCGGGGCAGGTGGAGCCGGGTCATCCGCCGATGTAGTCGAACAGCCCGTCGATGAACGGTTCGAACAAGCGGCCGAAGATGTTGGTCATGAACGCCAGCAGCAGGAGCACCAGGATCCCGTACGGGCGGAACCGGTACCAGGTCGGGAGCCAGTCGGCGGGTAGCACCCGTTCGATGAGTGACGAGCCGTCGAGGGGTGGGATCGGCAAGAGGTTGAACAGGCCGAGGATGAGGTTCGCGAGCGCGAAGAACAGCAGCACCTGGATGACGAGGGGCAGCTCGGCGATGCGGTCGGCTCCGCCGGTGTAGGCACCGTAGGCCTCGCGCGCCGCGAACGCGGCGATCGCCATCAGCACGAAGTTGGTCGCAGGACCGGCCAACCCCACGAACACCATCTGAGCGCGCGGGCTCCGCAGCTTCGACGGGTCGACCGGTACCGGCTTCGCCCACCCGAACGCTCCGAACCCGGAGATCACGAGCATCGCCGGCAGGATGATCGAGCCGAACGGGTCGATGTGCGGGACCGGGTTGAGCGTGATCCGCCCCGACCGCTTGGCGGTGTCGTCGCCGAACCAGAGCGCGACGACGCCGTGGCTGATCTCGTGGAGGATGATGCTGAAGATGAGGCAGCCGAAGAAGACGAGCCGTTCCTGCAGGTCGGCGCTCAAGGCTGGGGGGCGACGACCGGAAGCAGCGTGACGTCAGCGCCGCTTCGAGGCGCAGGTGATGCAGAGTCGAGCTGCCGGCATCGCTTCGAGGCGGGCTTCGGCGATCGCGTTGCCGCACGACTCGCACCGACCGTAGGTGCCGTCGTTCAACTTCCGCAGCGCGTCGTCGATCTCCTGCAGCGTGTCGAGGAGGTTGCCCGCGAGCGCGTTCACCTCGCCCCGCTCGGCGGTGACCTGCCCGGAATCGGCGAAGCCGTCGTCGAAGGTCAGGTTGCCGTTGGGACCGTGTCCCATCTGGCGAAGCTGGTCCATCAACCGGCCGCGTTCCCCCTGGAGCTGGTCGCGCAGAGTCGCATGCAAGGTGTCGGCCATGGGCGTCATGGTACCCCCACGCCCGCCGGTGGCTCCCGCTCGGTTCCGCCCGCAGAAGACGGGGCCGGCCGTGCCGGAAATCAGGCTTTCGCCCGAGGGTGGGCGGCGTCGTACACGGCCCGCAGCCGCTGGGGTGAGACCTTGGTGTAGACCTGCGTGGTCGAGAGGCTGGCGTGTCCCAGCAGCTCCTGGACGACCCGGATGTCGGCGCCGTGGTCGAGCATGTGGGTCGCGCAGGAGTGGCGCAGCACGTGCGGCGACAGCCGCTCGCCGAGGCCGGCGGCGTTCCCGGCGGCGCGCACGATCTTCCAGCAGCTCTGCCGACTCAGGCGCCCGCCGCGGGCGTTGAGGAACACCGCTTCGGCGTGGCCGCCGGCCCTGCGGCGGCGCTGGACCAGCTCCGGGCGCCCGTGCGCGAGGTACGCGTCCAGCGCGTCCCTGGCCGTGCGCCCCACTGGCACGATCCGCTCCTTGCTGCCCTTGCCGAGGACCCGGATCAGGTTGTCCTCGAGGTCGAGATCGCGACGGTCGAGCCCGATGAGCTCGCTGATGCGCACTCCGGACGCGTAGAGCGTCTCCAGGATCGCTCGATCCCGCTGCGCCCTCGGGGAATCCCCCACGACCGCATGGAGCAACTTCTCGACCTCGGGCTCCGACAGGGCTTTCGGGATCCCCTGCGGCACCCGCGGTGCCCCGACCTCCTCGCTCGGGTCGGCGGCGAGCAATCCCTCTTCCAAGCAGAACCGGTGGAACGAACGCACCGCCACCAGGGCCCGTGCGATCGAGGAGGGCGCGAACCGGGGCCGCCCCTCGTCGTCGCGAGCACGACCGAGGTGGTCGACATACGCCAGGACCGTGGCCTCCTCCACCGCGCCGGGATCGCGTTCGCCGCGCGATCGCAAGTAGTCGGCGTAATGGCGGAGGTCGCGGCGGTAGGCCGCGAGCGTGTTGTCGGCGAGCCCGCGTTCGACGGTCAGCCAGGTCTCGTGCTCGGCGAGGAGCTGGTCGAGCCGGTCCGGTCCGGCGTCGCGGTCATGAACGGTCTTGCCCATCGCCCGCCGTCCCGTTGGTCACGCGTCGAAGCCGGCGTACTCCCCCGCCAGATAGCGCCGGGTGAGGAGCAGCCCGATGATGCTCTTGGCGTCCACGATCTCGCCCGCCGAGATGCGGCGCTCGACATCGGCGATCGCGACGGGCTCGATCGTCATGGCCTGCTCTTCGAGGGTCGCGGCTCGAGGACCCTCGAGCGATTCGAGATCGAACGCCGCATACAGATGCGTGTACTCGTCGGTGAATCCCGGCGAGTTGAAGAACTCGCACAGCTTCACGAGCCGTCGGGGCCGCCGGCCGATCTCCTCGGCGAGCTCCCGCGCCGCGGTGGCCTCCGGCGCCTCGCCGTCGACGTCCCGCTTCCCTGCGGGGACCTCGAGCAGGTCACCGCCGGTTGCAGCCCGGAACTGGCGCACCATGATCACCGACTCGTGGTCGGCAGTCACCGGCACCACGACCACTGCACCGGGATGGTGCACGACGAACCAGGTGAATCGTTCACCCGG
>JAPSGP010000223.1 GCA_031177445.1 Acidimicrobiia bacterium | reverse complement strand
GTACGCGTAGCCGCGCGCAATGTGACGTAGCACCTCCCGCTCGCGCACCGTGAGCTGGTCGAGCTCGGGGTCGATCGAGTCGGGCGGCGCCGACGCGAACGCGTCGAGTACGAAGCCGGCGAGCTGGGGCGAGAACACCGCGTCGCCATCCGCCACCCGCCCGATGGCGTCGGTCAGCTCCGGGCCCGAGATCGTCTTCGTGACATAGCCGCGCGCTCCGGCCCGGATCACGGCGATCACGTCGTCGGCCGCGTCGGAAACCGAGAGCGCGAGGAACCGGATCTCGGGAAAGCGCGCGTTCACCGTGCGGATGACGCGCGCTCCCCCGCCCGCGGGCATGTGGACGTCGACGAGTACGACATCCGGCACGCGCTCACCGATCATCTCGATCGCAGCATCGACCTCTGACGCCTCGCCGACGACCTCGACCGCGTCGCCGAGCTCGGCGCGCACACCGCTGCGGAACAGATGGTGGTCGTCGACGAGGAACACGCGCACCCGCTCGGGGCTCATGCGGCACCCCGTGGCATGCCCAACTCGACCTCGGTGCCCTCGCCCCGGGTGGATCGCACGACGGCCTTGCCGCCCTGGCGGCGCATGCGCCCTTCGATCGACTCGGCGATCCCGCGCCGATCGGCGGCGACGTCGTCGCGATCGAACCCCACGCCCCGGTCACGGACGAAAACGGTGGCGCGGTCGGGCTCGAGCTCCAGGTACACCGCGACCTGGTCCGCCTGCGAGTGGAGCGCGGCGTTGACCATCGCTTCCCGGGCCGCCAGCACCAGCGCCCGCAGTCGCTCGTCGAGCGGACAGTTGCCGCCGACGCGCACCACTTCGATCGGCACCCGGTGCTGGCTCTCCACCTCGGCGGCCGCGCCGTCGAGCGCGCCACCGAGGTCGTCACCCGCTGAAGGAGGTACCTGATCGAAGAGCCAGCCCCGGAGCTCGCGTTCCTGCTGGCGCGCCAGGGTGGTGATGGTCCGCGGGTCGTCGGCCTGGCGCTGGATCATGGCCAGCGTCTGGAGGACGGAGTCGTGGAGATGGGCCGCCATCTCGGCGCGCTCCTCGGAGCGGATGCGCTCGCGCCGCTCCTCCGTCAGCGCCCGCCCGAGTCGCCACAGCCACGGTGCGAAGATCATCCCGAGCCCGCCCGCGATGACCGCGGTCGCGAGTACGCCCTGGCGCACCGCGCTGAAGGCGTCGCTGGTCGCGAGGAACACGCCCACACCGCTCACGACGAAGACGACCCCGACGACCACCCGGAGCACCGCGCCGGAGCCGCGACCCGTGATCGTCGTGAGGAGATCCGCGCGATCGGCCTCGCCGGCACCGGGCCCGGACCGGCTGCGGCCGACGAGCAACGCCAACCCGCCGGCGCCCAGGGTCACCGGGATCGCGACCTCCTCCGGCAGCCACAGGCCGAGCGGCTCGAGCAGCAGCATCAGGCCGAGCACGATGGCAGCCAGCGCCCCCGCCTGCACCCAGTCCCATCCCGCCGTGCTCCGCGCCCGGGCGGCAGCTTCGTCGTCCACCGGCAACAGCACCCAGCCGGCGACGTACGCGAGCACCCCGACGCCGCTGACGACACCCAGCACGACGAAGGCGACCCGGACCAGGTTGCGGTCGAGGCCGAGGTGGTCGGCGACTCCGGCGGCGACGCCGGCGATCACCTTGCCGTCGCTGCGCCGCGCCAGGCGGGGCTTGGCGACCGCCCCGCGCTGCGCCTGTTCCATGCCGTCGATGATCCCATGGGGCACCGGGCCGCGAGAACCGGGACGCACCCCCGGGACGGCCCGGGGTCCCTCGGGGTCCGATCAGGGTCTTCCCCGATGGGCGAGCCTCGGCCGACGGTCGATGATGGACACCGTGACCGACAGCTCGACCGATACCCCGTCTCCCGCCGCCGAGCCCGGGCCGGTACCTCCCGCCCCCGGTCCGGGCTCGCCAACTCCAACCGGATCCGCGCGCCGGCTAACTCGCCGGCGCGACGACCGGGTGCTCGGCGGCGTCGCCTCCGGCATCGCCCGCTATCTCGACATCGACCCGGTCGTCGTCCGCATCGGCTTCGTCGTCACGGCGGTGTTCGCGGGCGTGGGCGTCCTCGCGTACGTCGCCGGCTGGCTGCTGATCCCCGAGGACGACGCCCCGCCCACCTCCGGCAAGCGCCTCGACGTGCGCCAGATCATCGGGTGCTGCCTCCTCGGCATCGGCCTCCTCGTGACCGTCGGGCGGTTCGGCTTCTGGGTCGACGAGCAGGTCGTCTGGGCGCTCGGCCTGATCCTCATCGGCGGCGCCGTGCTGTGGCTGCGCCGGCGCGACACGCAAGCGACAGGAGATACCCCGATGCCTCCGCCACCGGCTGCGCCCGCTCCCGCGCCGCCCCCAGCACCGCCCGTCCCCTACCGAGCGCCGGCCGCGCCGCCGTTCCCGTACGCCGGCGGCGCCGGCGTGCCGCCGCACGACCCGGGGGCGCCCTCGGCCCCGTGGTCCCAGCCCCGCTTTCCCTCGCCGCCGCGACCGCCGGAGCGTTCCCCGCGTTCATTGCTCGGCGCGCTCGCCGCGTGTGTCCTGCTCGTCGCCGGTGGGATCGCGACGTTGCTCGAATCGGCCGACGTCATCGACCTGAGCACGGCGGCACTCCTCGGCGGGGGCGTGGCCATCATCGGCGCCGCCCTGGTCGTCGGCGCGTGGTGGGGACGGGCCCGCTGGCTCGTGGCACCCGCGGTCGTGCTCACGCTGGCGGCGGCGTCGTTCAGCGCGCTCGACGTGCCGCTCGGTGGAGGCATCGGCGAGCGCGACTACCGGCCTCGAACGTTGGCCGCGGTGGAGCCTGACTACGAGCTCGGCATCGGCTCGCTCGACCTCGACCTGCGCCGGGTCGACTTCTCGGGTCGCACCAAGGCGGTGGAAGCTTCGGTCGGCATCGGTGAGCTGAGGGTCTGGGTCCCGGACGGTGTCCGGGTCGAGCTCGAGGAGCATCTCGCGATCGGTGAGACCGACAACTTCGGCGAAGCCGATCCCGACGGCGGCACGAGCCTGGACACGCGGCTTGTGCGGCCGGGCGACGAGGGCGGCGGCCGGCTGCGCCTCGAGCTGCGTGGCGGGATCGGCGCGATCAAGGTGTTCGGCAACCGATGAGCGACCAGGTCCCCCGCGCGACGAGGAGGCGATCGTGACGAACGTGACCGACAGCCGGAACGAACGGCACCCGCTCGACCTGTTCTCGCTGCTTGCCGGCATCGTGTTCCTCGGCGTCGGGGTGGCGCTCATGGTCACCGAGTCCACGCTGGACTCGGACGCCGACCTGGGATGGATCGTCGCGGTGCTGCTCATCGGCCTCGGGCTCGCGGGCGCGCTCGGCAGTCTCGTCCGCACGCGCCCCCGCGAGACGGTGCCCGCGCCGGACGGCGGCGCCCGCGACTCCGCGCTCGAAGCTTCGGAATCGACCCAGCAGCCCGACACCGACCAGGAGGAGGTCTCCCCGTGATCGCCCCCACGACGTCTCCAACCACCGCTCCCGCCGTCACCGACGACCATCCCGGCAACTACGACGAGCTCGTGCTCTCGACCGTCATCACGCACCGGTTCCTCAGAGCCGGCAACACGGTGCATCACTTCCTCCTCGCGGGCAGCACCGACACGACACCCGTACTCGTCGCGGGCGGTCGGCCGGGCTCCTGGTGGTCGTGGCACGCTCGCATCGAGACGCTCGCAGCTCATCACTACGTGATCGCGCCGGTCCTCCTGCTCGACGACTCGTTGAGGGCTGCGCAGATCGTGCAGGTGCTCGACGACCTCGGCGTCGATCAGGTCCACATCGTCGCCGACGAGCACGGCGCCACCCTGGTGGATGACCTCCACGCCCTGGAGGCCTTTCAGCCCCGCATCATCAGCTACGTCTGCGTTGGCTCCGGCCCGCTCGCCCACCTCCGGGACCCCGACCTGACCAACCGGGCCATAATCGACTGGCTCGCACTGCGCGAGCAGACCATGGGCGCGGCGAGCGTGAGCGAGCCGCTTGACAGGACGACGGCGGCGGCTCCGCCGACCGCCGTCGTGAAAGGAAACGTGTATGAAGGTCGTCGGGTTGGGGCACACGTTCCTGAAAGTGCGTGACCGCGAGCGTTCGGAGCGCTTCTACTCCGAGCAGCTCGGCATAGCTGTGGCCGCGCGCCTGGAGTCGCCGGCGATGACCTTCTTCACGCTCGGCAACCACCACGACTTCGGGATCATCGAGGTCGGGGACGGGCCGGCAGCCCCGCCGGACGCGCCCGGGCTGTTCCACGTCGCGTTCAAGGTCGGCGACTCGGTCGACGAGCTCAGAGCGACGAAGCACGAGCTCGAGTCGAACGGCGTCGTGGTCGACTTCGCCATGGACCACACGGTCACGCAGAGCATCTATGTCCGCGATCCCGACGGCAACATGATCGAGCTGTACGTCGACGTCTCCGAGGACTGGAAGCGGGACCCCAGCCTCGTGACCGCGGCCGAGCCGTTCGAGCTGTAGGGAGCGCACCATTCCCGGTCTCGTCCGCGACGGCGTGCGCATCGCGTACACCGTCAGGGGTTCCGGCCCCGCGATCCTGCTCAGCCATGGCTTCGGGTGGAGATTCCCGACGCCGGGCACGCGCCCAACGTCTCGCAGGCGGCGACTTTCAACACCGCGGTCAGCGAGTTCCTGCAGGGTTTGGGGCGGAGCGTCAGCCGGGCTTGACCCCCGCGAGCAGCGCAAGCTCGCGCCACTTCCAGTGGCAGTCGACGTGCATGAACCCGATCTCTCGCAGCCACCGGAGCTGCGGCTCGACGGCCACGAGCTTGTTCGACGGGTCGTCGTCTGCGGGCGTCCTGCCCAGTGACGCCAGGAACGCCTCGTGGAGCTCGGGGGTCGGCGAGTCGACGTGCTCAAGATTGCAGAACATCCCACCCGGCTCGAGGAGCCGGAAGACCTCGCCGTAGAGCGCACGCTTGCGCTCGTCGACGCAGTGGTGGATCGCAAAGCTCGAGACCGCGACGTCGAACCGGCCGAGGGACGCAGGGAGGGGATGGTCGAGATCGTGCTCGACGATCTCGACCATTCGCTCGCCGGCGAACCGCTGGCGGGCCCGGCCCAGCATCTCGGCCGAGAAGTCGACGCCCACGCCGGTGACACCCGGTCGCACCGCGCGCACCAGCCCGAGCGTGTACCCGTCACCGGTGCCGAGGTCGAGGACGCGCCGAGGCGCGGGTGGGAGCAGCTCGACGAGCGCGGCGAACCCTTCCGCCCGGTGCGGGATGTCGTCGCGCTCACGCAGGTAGCGCTGCGCCCACGAGGCCTCGGACCAGAGGTTGACGGGCGATGACGCGGTCATCACGGACCGACTTCGACGTCGCGCACCTCACCGCGCTCGCGCAGCCGCACCACCTTGTTGACGGCGTTGAGATACGCCCGGGCCGACGCTTCGACGACGTCCGTCGACACGCCTCGACCAGACACCTTCATGCCGTCGACCTCCAGCTGCACGACCACGTCGCCGAGCGCGTCACCGCCCCCAGTGACCGACGAGACCTGGAAGTCGGTGAGCGTGCCCGAGATCTCGGTCGCGGCCGCGATGCCGCCATCGCCGCCATC
>JAPSGP010000222.1 GCA_031177445.1 Acidimicrobiia bacterium | reverse complement strand
GCCTCCGCGACGGCAGCGTCGCCAGGAGCCGTGGTCGAGAGCACGGCTCGTAGATCGGCATCACGGCCGCGTACGTCGAGTCGAGAGAGCATGGGGAAGCCGAGTCATCGTAATCAGCGCGCCCGCGTGCGCCACCGCAATTGCCTGCGCAGTTTGCCCGTACTCCGTGCTGCCGTGACAGGCTGCCGGCGTGACATCGGACATACCGGAGCTGTCGACCGTCCGCTCGCAAGTGGAAGAGCTCGCGCGCCGGGTGGACGCCGTCGCCGATCAGTACCGCGACACCGCCGACTCCCAGATCGCGGCCGATCTCGAAGCCGCCGAACGCCAACTCATCGCCGCCCGCCGCGCGCTCGACAAGGCGATCGCCGCACTGGACACCTAGTCGGGTTCTAGAAGTCGTCGAAGAGATGCGGCGGCGACCCCGCGAACATCGTGTCGAGTGCTCGGCGCGTGTCGTCGTCCGCTCCCGCGAGCAAGCCCGCGGCACGGAGCGTGCCCGCCGACGCCCAGCCGGTGTACAGGGAGGCGAACCCGTTGATGGTCAGGCGCACGTCGCCGAAACCGCCGCGCTGCAAGACACCGCGCCCGTCAGCGACGTCGAGGACGAATCGGTGCTCGTTCCACGGAGCCAGGCGATCGACCAGCTCCAGCTCGACCCGCCCCCGTGCCGCGGACGGGAAGCCGCGGGCAGCGATCGCACCCTGGGCATCGACCACGCGGGTCAACCAGTGGTTCGCGTCGACCAGCTGCACCACTTGCTCCGGCAGCAACAGCGCGAGCGCGTCGAGCGGTGCTGCCAGCACCGTCACGTCGTCGACCATCGTGGCGTGGGAGCCGACATGGCGCCACAGGGTGAGCATCGCCTCCGCGTCGACGGCCACGAGCTCGTGCACGGTGAGCGCGAACCCCCACTGCCGGCCGGTCTCGAGCTGCTCGTAGGTGACGTAGCCGTCGACGCGGCCACCGGCGTCGTACACGTACAGATACCGGTGCGGAGGATCCAGGTCACGCTCCCAGGCGGCCCAGAACGCCTCGCTGCGGTCGATGCTCCCTTCGATGGCGGGAGCTGCCCGGGCGTAGCACTCGCGCACCAGCTCGCGGTCGCCGTCGGCGGCCGGTCGCAGGCACTCGGGTTCTCCTCGGGGAAGCGCGGCCAGCGCCGATGCGGGAACGCGGCGGACGCCGAACTGGCCGCCGATCTCCCAGCCGAAGCTGCGGTAGAAGCGGGTGGTCGCAGGATGCAGTGTGCTGAGCACGAGGCCGCGCTCGTACATGTGCTCGATGGCGGTGCCGAGGAGCCGAGGCGCGAGGCCGCGCCCGCGATGGTCGGGACGGACCGCAACCGACGCTACGGCACCCATCGGCACCGAGCGGCCGCCGAAGTGCTGGCCTGCCGGGATCGTCTCGGTGGTGGCGACCAGCTCGTCACCGGCCCACGCGCAGAGGAAGTCGTCCATGCGCTTCGTCGCCAGCCACGCCTCGCGACGTTCGGGACGGTTCGTGAACGCCTCATGGCAGATCGCGTACGCGGCCTCCGCCTCCTCCGGCCGCGGCACGCGCACCGTGATGTCCACGTCGTGGAGGCTACGCGGCGACGGTCAGGCCGGGAACGGCGGCCGCGGGCCCGGGCCGAGGTCAGCCCGGGTTGGGGATGCAGCGAACCGCCTCTTGCGCGCCGCACGGCAGCGGCGGCCCGAGGCCGGCGATCTCGCTCACAGGAATCATCGGCAGCATGATCCGCGACTCGGTACCCGGGCCCGAGATCATCGTGTTGACGCCGGGCAGCGTTCGCGGGACGTACACGTAGTAACTGTCGACCAGCGGAGGCGCGTGCACCTTCACCGCGATCCGGTGCCCGGCGCGGAACACATGCCCGACCGGCCAGACCTCGATGAGGTACTCGACCGGAGTGTTGGGTGGCACCTGCGACGGGTTGACGTGCGTGAGGTGCGGTCGGTAGATGCGGCCATCGGCGGTCTTGTCGCTCTTCGCCTGGTCGTAGACGCGGTGACTCGCGCGGAGCACGCCCCGTTGGAGGTAGGTCCGGCTTCCGTCGGGGCCCTCGTCCGTGACCTCGACGAAGAACTCGGTGTCGCTCACGGTGCTCTTCGCCCAGAGCGTGGCGGCGATGGGCCCGGCGATCGCGGTGTCCTCGGCGAGCGGGTCCGTCTGCCACGAGAGCTCGTCCGGGCCCTCGGCAGTCGTGATCGGAGGCCCGACGGAGCCACCCGCCTGGTACGACCAGAACTGGCGCTTGGTTCCGCTCACGTACCAGCGATCAGGCTCGGCCTCGACCGGCGGTTCGGTCGTGAGCGATCCGTCACCGTGCAGGTACCAGTCGGTGAACTCGGTCTGGGTCAGCGGGAACTCGGTCGAATCGAGCCGCCCGTTCGGTGTCAGCGTGCCGATGACCTTGTGCGTCTCGAAGAACACGGTGACCGAGGGGTCGCTGCCGAACCCGCCCGGCACGCCGCGCACCCACTGGTCGAACCAGGCCTTGCGGTCGGCGCGGATCTCGGGCACGCCGTAGGGCGCGGTGCTCTCGGTGTTGTGGTCGCCGTTGGTGAGGACGAGCCGTTTCGGCACGCCCACCGGCAGCTTCTCGAACAGGTGCGCCTGACCCCGCGGCCCGGTCTGCTCGTCCTGGTACGCGCCGGTGATGTGCATCGGCACGTTGATCTTGTCGACGTTGGTGATGAGCGAACGCGCCCGGTACCACTCGTTGTCGGTGTCGGAGAGGCCCCGGATCAAGGGGTCGTTGACGATCGTGCGGCTCTTGTCGAGCACGTTGAGCCCGCAGTTGAGCTGGCGGTTCGGATCGTCGAATGGGCCCTGAGGGCGAACCAGGCCCGGCAGGAGCCCACCGAGCAGGTCGTACGCAGGCCGGATCCCGCCGGTCCACAACAGCGGGAAGCCATAGTTGCTCACGCCACCCGGGTACACGAGGGCGCGGTAGAGGTCGTCGATGAGCCCGGAGAGCGACGCCGCCTTCAGATGCGTGGGCTGCGTCTCGGCGATCATGAAGCCGGTGATGCCGCCGTACGAGTGGCCGACGATCCCGACGTCGCCGTTCGACCACGGCTGCGTCGGGATCCAGTTGTCGATGAGCTCCTTGCCGTCGAGCGCGGAGCGCCACGAGAAGAGGTCGAACTCGCCGCTGGAGCACCCGGTGCCACGGACCGAGGCGTGCACGGTGACGTACTCGCCGTTGAAGAGATCGGTGAGCTGGCGGCTGTCGTCGATGGGAACGGGGAGGAGGGCACCCAGGCCTGGGATCTTGTTGAGGCCGAGGTCCTTCGCCAGGGTGCCGCCGCTGGCCGACCCGCCGTCGTAGCCGGACATCTCGAAGATCGTCGGGTACTTCTGGCCCGCGACGTAGTTCGTGGGCATGCGGACGTTCACGGCAATCGAGGTGCCGTCGCTCACCTTCACGTAGCCCGTGGGAGCGGCGGCGGCGGTTTCGGGGCGAACGACGCCGGCGACCGCCACCAGCGGCCCGGCGAGCACCAGCCCGGTCGCAGCCGCGAGTCCCCGCCGCCACCGCGAGAACGCGCCCATTTGCTCCCCTTTGCCGAACTCGCGCAGTTAATCCGGCCGGGGAGAAGTATGGCATCGCCCGGCCGAGCAGGGGCGACCTTCGCCGGCGGTGTGCCTCAGACCTTGAACGCCGACGGGCAGATGTCGACGAGCACGCACTGGTCGCACCGGGGGCGCCGGGCGGTGCACACGCGCCGGCCGTGCAGGATCAGCCGCAACGAGAGGGCGCCCCGCTCACCCGGCTCGACCAGGGCGTCGAGGTCGCGTTCGACCTTGACCGGATCGGTCTCGGCCGTGAGGCGAAGCCGCCGCACTAGCCGTCCCACGTGGGTGTCGACGGGGAGCCCGGGGAGGTCGAACGCGACCGACCGTATGACGTTGCCGGTCTTGCGCCCCACGCCGGGCAACGTGACGAGGTCCTCGAGCTCCTGGGGCACCTCGCCGTCGTAGCGCTCCACGACCGCCCGGGCCATGCCGATCAGGCTCTTGGTCTTGTTCCGGAAGAAGCCGGTCGAGTGGATCGCGAGCTCGAGCTCCTCCGGGTTCGCCTCGGCCAGATCGGCCGGCGACGGATAGCGCGCGAAGAGACCGGGTGTGACCTTGTTGACGTTCTCGTCGGTCGTCTGTGCCGACAGGATCGTCGCGATGAGGAGCTCGTACGGGTTCGCGTGGTGCAGCGCGCACAGCTCCTTCGTGGTGCCCGGGTATTCGCCGGCGAGCCGCCGCACGACTTCGGGGGCGCGCTGTCGCGCCCCGCGCGGCCTGGCCATCGAGGGCAACCTACTGCCACCGCTACCCTCCGGTTGTGGTGCAGACGCGGTTGGCGCAGCCGATCACGCCCGCCGATCTGGTCGCCATCACCAGGCTGCACGACGACGCCGAAGCGGTCGACGGTCACCCGTCGCTCGGTGAAGCCGTCTGGCGCGATCTCGATCAGCCGCTCGACCCGGTGGCGGCAGGCGTGCTGGCGACGACCGGGGCCCGCGATGACCCGGTCGGGTTCGCCTACGTGTACCGAAGCGACAGCTTCTCGCCGCCGCACTGGGCCGTCGGGATCGTCGTGCATCCCGCGGCGCGTGACGGCGACGTGGCGCGGGCACTGCTCGAGCGCGCTGCCGAACACGTCGCCGCGAACGGCGGTGGCCAGATCGTCCTGTGGGTGCTCGATCCCGACGCCGGCTTCGACCGAGCGGCGAGCGCGGCCGGCTTTCGCCACCAGCGCGATCTCCACGAGCAGCGCGTCGCACTGCCCCTCGCCGAGCAGCCGCGCTGGCCCCCGGGGATCGAGGTCCGGCCGTTCGTCCCCGGACCCGACGACGCGGCCTGGTTGGAGGTGAACAATCGGGCCTTCGCCGGGCACCCGGAGCAAGGCGGATGGGTCGAGACGACGCTCGAGCGTCGGAAGGCGGAGCCGTGGTTCAACCCGAAGGGCTTCCTCTTGGCGTTCGACCGCGACGGGCTCGCCGGCTTCTGCTGGACCAAGGTCCACCCACCGACTGCCACGGACCCCGAGCTGGGCGAGATCTTCGTGATCGGGGTCGATCCTGGTCGTCAGGCCGTCGGCCTGGGCCGGGCCCTGGTGGTGGGCGGGCTGGCGTCGCTCGCCGACCGCGGGGTGACCGCCGGCATGCTGTTCGTGGACGGAGCGAACGAGCCCGCGCTGCGCCTGTACGCATCGCTCGGGTTCCATACCCATCGGACCGACCGGGCGTACTGGCGCGAGGTGCCGGCGGCCTGATGCATCGGCAAGAATGGGGGGCGTGAACGACCGGAAGTTCCTCAACCAGTCGCAGCCCCAGACGCTGGTCATCGCCACGCTGCTGCTCTACATCAACGCCGTCTTCGATCTCATCTCGTTCGCCCCGATCCTCATGCTGTTCGCGGTCGGCTTGGCCGCCGGCGCCTATGGCATCGCCAACGAGATGCGGTGGGGCTACGGCCTCGCAGTGGCGATCGCGATCTTTCGGGTGCTGCTCCTCTTCGCGGTGTTCGGCGCCGACGTGTTCGAGTTCCCGCTGATCATCACGCTGCTGTTCGACGGCGCGCTCGTCGGGCTCCTCCTCCATCCCGAAAGCCG
>JAPSGP010000508.1 GCA_031177445.1 Acidimicrobiia bacterium | reverse complement strand
GCGGCCCTCGTGCGCAAGCTCCGGCGCCGGGCCGAGGCGCCATCGACGCCCGCAGAGCCCGAGACACCCGTCGCTTCGGACCATGCGAACGAGCTGCGCCGGAAGCTCGCCGAGTCCCGTGTCGACCAGCCCGAGCCTGCGGGCACAGAGCCGGAAGGCTCCGTCGAGGAGCGCCGCGCCGACGTCCATGCCGAGGGCCGGGCGACGCTCGACGAGATGCGGTCCTCGAGCGACGACTGACGAGCTCGTGGCGGACCCCTCCGAGACGACCCAGGTCTCCGAGTCGCCCGCCGACGTCGAGACGCGCGAGCTCCTGGACGCGGTTCGGACGCTCGCGGCGCAGGTCGGGAGCCTGCAGGCAGACGTCCACGCCTTGCGCGCCGAGGGTGGGGCGTTGCCCGCCCAGGGAGACGCCCACGGCTGGGACGAGCGGCCCGTCGCGAGTCAGCAGAGCCCGCCATGGGTGCGGTCGCTCGACAGTCCGGGCATGCGGCGCCCGGGCGTTCCGTGGCTCGTGCTCGAGATCGCGTTCCTCGTCGCAGTCGCGGTCATCGCGGCGCTGGCGCGGCTCGACCCCGTGGTCATCGTCGTCGTGATGGCGGCGGCGTGGGGTCTCGTCGCCGCCGCCGAGTGGGCCAACGCCCGCGAGGCCGCCAAGCGCGAAGCGTCGTTGCTCCGCTCGGGCCTCGCCGCCGCGGTCGTGCGGGACGACGCGTCGTGGTTCGGGCCACCGGTCGCCGCCCCCACGACCGTGCGCCCTGTGCTCGACGACGAGACCGCCGCGCGGTTGCCTCCGGTCGAGGGCTGAGGCCCGGGCCGCGACTGCGCGGCCGTCCGTCTGCACCCCGGGGTTACCCTCCGCGCGTGCGCGGCGTCGTCGCGTCCCTCGTCGCCGTCCTGCTCGGCACGGCGCTGCTCGCCCTCTCCGGAGCGAGCGCGGGTGCCCACGCGCGAACGGTGCTCGACCTCGGCGACTCGCTCTCGGTCGGCACGGCGCCGTACCTGCGTGCACGGCTGGACGGGTACCGGGTCGCGCCGATCCACGACGTCGGGCTGCACGCCTACGACGCCGCGGCGATCGTCGCCCGGCGCCGCGGGTCGCTTCCGACCGTGCTCGTCGTCAGCGCCGGCACGAACGACGACCCGCGCATCGTCTCGACGTTCTGGCGCTCGGTGCGCCGAGTCGTGACCGCGGCCGGGACGAGGCGCTGCGTCGTCTGGCCGACGATCGTCCGGCCGGAGGCGGTGGGAGCCGGCTACGAGGGCCTGAACGGCGCGCTCACGCGGCTTGCCGCACGCCACCGGAACCTGGTCCTCGTCGACTGGGTGGCCATGGTCCGGCGGCACCCGTCGTGGCTCTCGCCCGACGGCGTGCACGTCAGCGTGGAGGGCTACCGGGCGCGCGCGGCGGCGATCGCGGCCGCGGTGCGGACCCGCTGCCCAGCGCGAACGACGTGACCCCCGAAGAGGGCGTCGCGGCACGAGCGGGCCTCCGTCGCCGCACCGGCTGATGCTCTTTCCGACCGCCACCTTCGCCATCTTCTTCGTGCTCGTGCTCCCGCTCTCGTGGCTCCTCATGCCCCGAGGCGAGCGCTGGCGGCCGTTCATCGTCGTCGCGAGCTTCGTCTTCTATGCCGGCTGGGACTGGCGCTTCTGCTTCCTGCTCGCCTTCTCGATCGCCTGGAACCACGTCTTCGCGGGCGCGATCCACGCACGCACCGACCCGGGCACGCGGAAGTGGCTACTCGCAGCGGCGCTGGCGGGGAACCTCGCGCTCCTCGGCTACTTCAAGTACTACGGGTTCTTCGTCACCGAGGCGTTCAACGTCTTCGCGCTCGCCGGTGTCGACCTCCCGCTCGAGGTGCGCTCGATCGTCCTCCCGGTCGGGATCTCCTTCTACACCTTCATGGCGATCAGCTACGTCGTCGACGTGTACCGCGGCGACTTCGAGCCGGTCGGGCTCGGGAAGTTCGCCGCCTACCTGTCGTTCTTCCCTCACCTCGTCGCGGGTCCCATCGTGCGGCCCGGCGAGCTCATCCCGCAGCTCCACTCGCCGCGCGACCCGCGCTACGTCGACACGAGCCGCGCGTTCTTCCTCATCGGCACCGGCCTCTTCATGAAGGTCGTGATCGCGAATCAGCTGGCCGCGAACATCGTCGACGAGGTCTACGGAGCTCCCAACCAGCACTCCTCCCTCGAGGTGCTCGTGGCGACCTACGGCTATGCCGTGCAGATCTACGCCGACTTCTTCGGGTACACGAACATGGCCATCGG
>JAPSGP010000507.1 GCA_031177445.1 Acidimicrobiia bacterium | reverse complement strand
CTCCGGCTCCTGCGGGCGGCCGTCCACGCCGCCCGCCCCGCGGGCTGAACGAGCTACGCTCGACTTGCCGCCGGGAGCCGAGGGAGCCCTGGACGGTGGAGGTACGAGATGGCTGCGACGTCATCAGCCCCGAAGCCGCGCGCGTCCGTGACCGCGCCCGACGTCCGAGCCCGCAAGGGATCGGGCACCCCGCTCGTGATGGTGACCGCGTACGACGCGCCCACCGCCCGGATCACCGACGACGCCGGTGTCGACATGATCCTGGTGGGCGACTCCGTCGCCAACGTCGTGCTCGGCTACGACGACACGCTCCAGGTGACGATCGACGACATGGCGCACCACGTCGCTGCGGTGGCACGCGCCCGCCCGAACGCGCTCGTCATCGGCGATCTGCCGTGGCTCAGCTATCACGTTTCCCGTGAGGAGACCGTCCGCAACTCCGCTCGCCTCGTTCGCGCCGGCGCGGCGGCGGTGAAGCTCGAGGGTGGGCGCAAGCGCATCGACGCCATCCATGCGATCCTCGACACCGAGATCCCGGTCATGGGCCACCTCGGGCTCACCCCGCAGTCGGTGCACGCGATCGGCGGGTTCAAGGTCCAGGGCAAGCAGCTCGAGGCAGCGCGAGCGCTGGTCGACGACGCGGTGGCGCTGAGCGAAGCCGGCTGCTTCGCCATCGTGCTCGAGTGCGTTCCCGACGCCGTGGCGCGGCTCGTCACCGACACGGTGGCGGTGCCCACGATCGGCATCGGCGCCGGCCGTCACTGCGACGGCCAAGTGCTGGTGCTGCACGACCTCCTCGGCCTCGAGGACCGGCTCACGCCCAAGTTCGTCCGGCGCTACGCGTCGTTGAAGGCCGACGCCACCAGCGCGGTGGCCCGTTTCGCCGAAGACGTGCGCGCCGGCACGTTCCCCGCCAGCGACGAGACGTACCACGTCGCCGACGACGTCGCCGAGGCGATCGAGCTGTACGGGGCTTCGACGACGTGACCCCAGCGCGGCGCACACCGGCGGTCGCAGTGTGCGCGGCGGTGGTCCTGGTGGCGCTGGTCATTGGCGTGGTGGTCTGGCAGGCGACTGGCGACGACGAGCCCGCGTCGCCGGGAGCGCTCGCCCCCGCGCTCGCGACCGCGAGTCCGGCGGCCGCGCCGTTCGAGGGGCTCACCGAGATCGAGCTCTCGCTCGGCGGAGAGTGCCGGCGTGTCGCCGTCGCCGACGACGCGACCGAGCGCGGGTCGGGCCTGCGCGGCATCCCCGACCCCGGGCCGTACGCCGGCATGCTGTTCGTGTACCCAGCGCCCGTCCAGAACAGCTACACGATGTCGGGGGTGACGTTCCCGTTGGAGCTCGGGTTCTACGACGACCGCGGGCATCCGGTCGACCGTCTTCACCTCGTCCCGTGCCCACAGGCGAACGAGGAGTGCCCGTCGTACCTGTCGCGCGCGCCGTACCGGTACGGGCTCGAGACCTACGACGGCGACGCCCCTTCCGGCCCGATCGGCGGCTGCCCCGCCTGACGGCGGGTAGCTGTCACACCGCGTCGTTAGGCTGGCTCCGATAGGCCACGTCGGAGGTTTGCTAGCCTCTCTTGTTCACCAAGAGAGCCTGCTCCCTGCCATCCGCCGGCTTTCGAGCCGCCCGGGTGCAGCCGGGAGCCCGCATCCGCCCGGTCCTGCTTGGATCGGGTGGCGGTCCAGAGGAGGTACGAGCCCTGCGCCCGTACGAAGTCATGGTCATCTTCGACGCGGACCTGGAGGAGGAGACGATCCGGGCCGCGGTCGACCGTTCGCTCCAGCTGATCACGTCCAAGGGCGCCGAGCCCGGACACGTCGACTACTGGGGCAAGCGGCGACTCGCCTACGAGGTGAAGCACCGCAAGGAGGGCTACTACGTGGTCTTCCAGGCGAGGGCGGAGCCCGAGGCGATGAACGAGCTGCATCGGGTGCTCTCCCTTTCTGACGAGGTCATCCGCCACAAGGTGCTGCGCATCCCGGAGGAGGTCTACGGGCCCCCGAAGACCGCCGGCACCGCGGTGACGGACGCATAGGGAGGACCAACCATGGCCAATGGCAACACCGTGACGATCGTGGGCAACCTGACCCGCGATCCCGAGCTGCGCTACACCCCGGCTGGACAGGCGAACGCATCGTTCGGCGTGGCCGTCAACCGCCGCTGGCAGAACCGCCAGACCCAGGAGTGGGAGGAGCGGGTCAGCTTCTTCAACGTCGTGTGCTGGCGCGAGATGGCCGACAACGTCGCCGAGTCGCTGGGCAAGGG
>JAPSGP010000221.1 GCA_031177445.1 Acidimicrobiia bacterium | reverse complement strand
GGTCGCCGGCGAGGTCCTTCACCTCGGCGATCAGGGCACCGAGCTCGGCCAGCGACCCGATGTGCGGTGACCGGGTGCTCTTGGCCACCGCCTCCGGAACGCCCATCGGCATCCAGCCCTGGGCCCGGGCCGCGACCCGGCGGCGGCTGAGGCGCGAGTTGCCGCCGATCCAGATCGGGATCGGGTCCTGGGTCGGGCGGGGTCGCTGGATGACGCCGCGGGCGCTGAAGTGGAGACCCTCGGCGTCGAAGGGCTCTCCCGACCACGCCCGCGGGAGCAGCTCGAGCGCCTCGTCGAACAGCATGTTGCGTTCGTCGAAGTCCACGCCGAGCGCGAAGAACTCGGCCTTGTGGTAGCCGGCGCCCAGCCCGAGCACGAGCCGGCCGTGCGACAGCCGGTCCAGCGTGGTGGCGGTCTTGGCCAGGAGGAACGGGTTCCGATAGGGCGCCACCGCGAGGTAGGTGAGCAACCGGATCCGTTCGGTCGCCGCGGCCGCGAACGCCAGCCCGACGAACGGGTCCAGTGTCTGGTGCCCGCCGCGCTCGAGCCAGGTGGCGCCGGGGATCGGGTGCTCGGTGAGCGCGAACCCGTCGAAGCCGGCCTCTTCCGCCGCCGCCGCCAGGTCGCCGATCTCACCGGATTCGAGCAGGTCGCGCTCGAGCCCGTGCGTCTCCGGATAGCAGAAGATGAACTTCAACGACGCGTCCTCTTCGTCCGCGCTTGTTGATCCGTCGCGCCCAAGACCACGAAGCGGCGATCTGGTTGGCGGGCGCGCCGCACCCTCACGGGGCGGTCGACATGGGCGCGACCGGGGTGAACTCCACGGGCATCGCCTCGGCACCGCTGATGAAGTTCGACGCCCGGTACGGCAGCTCGGCGCCGTCGGCGAGGTGCAGATCGGGCAGCCGGCGCAGCAGCTCTTCGAACATCACCTTCAGCTCCAACCGGGCGAGCGACGCGCCGAGGCAGAAGTGCGGCCCGAACCCGAACGCGAGATGGGGGTTCGGCTTGCGCGTCACGTCGAAGCGATCCGGGTCCTCGAACACCTCTGCATCGCGGTTGGCCGACGGGTACAGGAGGATGAGCTGGTCGCCCTCGCGCAGCTGCTGGCCGCGCACCTCGACGTCACGGGCGACGGTGCGGCTCATGTTCTTGATGGGCGTCACCCACCGCAGCAGCTCCTCGACGCCGGTCTCGAGCGCCTCTGGGTGCTCGACCAGGAACTCCTTCTGGTCGGGGTGCTCGAGCAGCGCGACCATGCCGCCGGTGATGACGTGGCGCGTCGTCTCGTCGCCACCGATGAGGATCAGCAGGCTCTCCTGGATGATCGACTCGTCGTCGAGTCGCTCGCCGTCGATCTCGGCGTAGCAGAGGACGGAGACGAGGTCGTCGCCCGGGGGCTTCGAGCGGCGGTCGGCGATGACGCCGAGCTGGAACTCGCGGAACGCCATGCCCGCCTCGTGAGCCTTCCGGATCGCCACCTCGTCGCCCACGGTGGTGCCGCGGATCATGTCGTCCGACCACGTGAGCAGGTCGTCATAGGACTCGGGCGGGAAGCCGAGCATGTCGGCGATCAGCAGCAGTGGAAGCGGCGCAGCGATGTCCCACACGAAGTCGCACTGGCCTCGCTCGCACACATGGTTGATGATCTGCCTGCAGAGGCGGCGGATCGTCGGCTCGTGGTCGCGCACTCGCCGCGGCGTGAACCCGCGGTTGACGAGCTTTCGCCGGCTCGTGTGCTTCGGATCGTCCATCGAGATCATCATCGGCAGCGGGTCGCCGTGCGGCCGCGGACTGCGGCGGCTGGAGAAGGTCGCCGGGTCCTTCTCGATGGCGAGGACGTCGTGGTAGCGAGTGATCCCCCACACCTCGTTCTTGGCGTCCCAGTAGACGGGGGCGTGCACGCGCATCCACGCCCACTGCTCGTACGGATGGCGTGCGTACCAGCGGCCGTCGAGCAGATCGATGTCGTCCTGAACCGGATGCTCCGCCATGGGGGTGAACCTAGACCCCAACTCGGTCAGGGCTCCTGGGCTCGTCCGTCGCGGCGCGCCCACGGGCTTCATCGCGCCTCCATGCGGTCGAAGGCGGCATCCATGGCGTCACGCCGCTGCTCGTAGTCGCGCCGGTAGGACCCGTGCGTCACCACATACGGCTCGTCCGCGATCAGATCCGCGAGCAGCCTGCGAACGGCGTGCTCGGGCGTCACAACGTCGCCGTCGGCCAACGGCCGGTGGGCGAGCATCGCCTCGAGGTCGTCGGGCTCCATTACCGACTCACCGAGCTCTGCCGGACGGGCGGAGGCGCTGCTCTCCAGGTGTCTCGTCGTCATCCCGCCGGGAAACAGGATCGTCACCCCAATGCCTTCGCCGGCGAGCTCCTCGCGGAGCGTTTCGCCGAAACCCATCACGGCGAACTTGCTGACCTGGTAGGCCCCGAGGCGGACGCCCGGAGCGAGCACGCTCGACGACGCCGTGAGCACGATCCGGCGCCAACCGGTCCGAGAGCGCAGCAGCGGAAGGAACTCCCGAACCGTCCGAACCGCCCCTAGCACGTTCACGTTGAGCACCCACTCCCAGTCCTGCTCAGTCAGGCGATCGATCGCCCCGAACTGCTGGACGCCGACGTTGGCGCAGAGCACGTCGCACCCGCCCAGGGTCAATCGGACGTGCCGGGCGGACGCCGCGACCGAGTCCGCGGCACCGACGTCGACCCGCAGCGCGGTGGTCGGTACCTCGAACTCGTCCGCGAGCTTCGTCGCGATACCGGCAGCAGCGGGCTCGTCGATGTCGAGCGCTGCGACCGCCATCCCGGCACCGGCGAAGGTGTGAGCCATCGCGGCACCGAGCCCCGAGGCGGCGCCAGTGACGACCGCGATCCTGCCGACGAAGCTCGGCAGCACACCTCGTCCCACGCTCGGGACCGGTTCTGGCTCCACGCCTTGCATCATGAGCCGTAACCATCGAGGAGACGCGCGGGCCGGGCCGGCGCATGGAGGCCGAAGTGCACCTGCTCCAGGACCCCTACGCCCGTGCGGCCACCCATCTTGGCGATCATGAGGTTCTGGAAGCGATTGGTCGTTCGATGCCCGGGAACAACGGTCGAGAGAGGCACGTCAGCGCAGCCGCCACTGCGGCCGCTCGCCGGATGCGAATCGGTCCTGGCCGGCCTTGAGCGCGGCGGCGTCCGAGCCGACGCGGGTGAAGAGGTTGGCGAGCTCGATCGCCTGCGAGCGAGAGACCTCGAGCGCGGTCCAGAGGGCGCGCATGGTTCCCTGGATGGCGAGCGGGGGCGAGTCGGCGATCACACGAGCCGCCCATCCAGCTCGGTCCCGGAGCTCCGCGCGGGGTACGACCTCCGTGACGAGCCCGATCTCGCGGGCCCGCTCGGCCGACATCCGCTCGTGCACCCCGAGCAGCGACAGGCGCATGATCTCCTGGAACGGCATCTTGGTCAGCATCTGCATCGGCTCGAACGCGGCCGTCATCCCGTAGGTGACGTGGGGGTCGAAGAACACGGCGTCGTCGGCGGCGACGATGAACTCGGTCTCCCCGAGCATGTAGAACGCGCCGCCGCAGGCCATGCCCTGCACCGCGGCGATCACGGGCTTCCACAGATCGCACGCCTTCGGGCCGAGGTCGCGCCCTGGGTCGTCGTACATCCACGGCGTCGGGTAGTCGGGGAAATTGCCTGCGGCCATGGCCCTCGTGTTCTCCTCCGAGATGGCCTCGGTCCGGTCGATACCGGTGCAGAAGTGGTCACCCTCGGCGGTCAAGACGACACAACGCACGTCGTCGTCGTAACGGAAGCCGTGCCAGACCTCGTGGAGCTCCGTCTGCATCCGCCGGCTGATCGCGTTGCGGACCGCTGGCCGGTTCAGGGACACCCACGCGATGCCATCGTCCTTGGTCACCAGCAGCGTCTCGTAGCTCATGGGGCGGAGCCTAGGGAACGAGCACGTTCGAACGCCGCGGAGTCCCGAACCGCGCAGCGGGCTTGTCCCAGATCGCACAGCGCACTCGCCTGGGCAGAGCACCGTTGCCCAGCGCCCACGTCAGCGCGTTCCTCGCGGCAGGTCGGGTCAGTCGCAGAAACGAGGACCGACCCGCGCCGTTCCTGTACGAGCGCGGGCCCGCCTTCGCTCACGATCGATAGTCGGAGGTCTCGGCGAGCTCGGCCGCGCCCTTCATGAGGTCGAGCACGATGGGACCGAAGGCCTGGAGCTTCTCGTCGTCGCCGGCACGCTGGAAGCCCTGCTCCAACACCACGGCGAGCTTCCACTTGGCGAGGACGACGTAGTAGTCGATGTCCTCGACCTGCCGTCCCGAGACCTCGGCGTAGTGCCCGACGACCTGATCGCGCGACGGCATGCCGGTGAGGTCGACGTAGCTCGATGCGGCCACGCCGGGGGCGTCGGTGTCCTCGGGCCATCCCTGGACCACCCAGCCGAGGTCGAGTTTGGGGTCGCCGACGGTGCCCATCTCCCAGTCGACGATCGCGGCGAGCCGGGCCGGCGCGCCGTGGCGGTACATCACGTTGGCGAACTGGTAGTCGCCGTGCATGATGCCGGGGACGTAGTCGAGCGGCCGGTGGGCGCGCAGCCACGCCGCCGCGACGTCGAACCCCGGCAGCTCGCGGCCCTTGATCCGCTCGAGGAACGCGGTCCAGCGGTCGACCTGGCGCTCGTGGAAGCCATCGGGGCGCCCCAGGTCGTCGAGGCCCTTGGCCCGCCAGTCGACCTTCGACAGCAGCGCGATCCCCTCCACGAGCTGGTAGGCGAGCCCGGCACGCGCGTCGAGATCGGTGTCGAAGGGCGCCGGCCATCCCTCGCTCTGGTCCATCGGGGACCACCCGTCGACCAGACCCATCAAGTAGAACGGCCGGCCGAGCACCGAGGCGTCGTCGCACATCGCCACCGCCGCAGTGTGCGGCACGTCGGTGCCGTCGAGCGCCTCGATGATCCGCCACTCGCGCAGGATGCCCTCGTCTCGGTTCGCCGGCGCGGTCGGCGGTGGGATCCGGATGACGCAGCGCTCGTTACCGCGGCGGATCTCGTAGATCTCGTTCTGCGAGCCTCCCGAAAGGAACGTGTGCTCGATCGGCTCGCCCTTGCCGGGCAGGGCGTTGTCGTCCATCCATGCCGCGAGGCGGTCGAAGTCGATCACAGGTTCCCCACTTCGTGCTCGATGTGCTCGGCCAGCTTGGCCCGAGCCGCGTCGCGCAGCTTCGGAAGGTGCTGAGTCGGCCAGATGTCGTCGCTCGGCTTGTAGTCGCGCAGCAACTGGCGCGCGACCGTGACCTTGTGCACTTCCGTCGGGCCGTCCGCGAGGCCCATGACGCCGGCACCCAGGATCATCGAGAAGAACGGCATCTCGTTGGTCACGCCGAGCGCGCCGTGGACCTGCATCGCCCGCCACGCGATGTCGTGGAGCACGGTCGGCATGACCACCTTGGCGGTGGCGATGTCCTTGCGGACCTTGCGGTAGTCGTTGTACTTGTCGATCTCCCATGCGGTGTAGAGCACGAACAATCGGAACTGCACCAGCTGCGCGTACGAGTCGGCGATGTAGCCCTGCACGAACTGCTTGTCGGCCAGCAGGCTGCCCTGAGTCTCACGGCTGAGGGCGGCCAGCAGGCCGCCC
>JAPSGP010000506.1 GCA_031177445.1 Acidimicrobiia bacterium | reverse complement strand
CTGCTCGCTGACCCGGTGATCGAGCACGATGACGCAATCGGAGACGTACTCCTCGATCCCGTGACGGGTCAGCGACCCGTCGCCGCGCTCGCCGGTGATGACCGCGGTCACCCCTCGGTCCTTCAGCCAGCGAAACAGCCGGCGCAGTTCGGCGCGAAGCGTGGCCGCGTCGGGAAAGGCGACGAAGAGATTCTCGATCGTGTCGATCACGACGCGCTTCGCGCCGACCTCGTCGATCGCGGCGCCGAGCCGGATGAACAGCCCCTCGAGGTCCCACTCGCCCGACTGCTCGATCTCTGCGGGCTGGATGTTGACGTGGTCGAGCACGAGCTTTTCGTCAGCCTCGAACTGGACCAGATCGAACCCGAGCGACGCGACGTTGGCGATCAGGTCCTCGCGGGTCTCCTCGAAGGCCAGGAACACGCCGTTCTCGCCGTGCTCAGTGATGCCGCGGACCAGGAACTCGAGCGCGACAAGCGTCTTCCCGCAGCCGGCCGGGCCGCATACGAGCGTCGGGCGACCGCGCGGCAGTCCGCCTTCGGTCACCTCGTCGAGACCGTTGATCCCGGTCGGTGTCTTGGGCAGCGACTTCGTCCCCCCGGGAGCCATCCGCTTCGTCTCGCTCCTCATGACAGGGGCCTCAATTCGTCGTTCATCGCAGCGTACCAGCGCATTAAGTGCAGATGGACACGTGTTGGCACCGCTGCCCAGAGCGCTCGATCAAGGGAGGCCGAGCGCATCTGTCGCGGCGACGCGTGCCGCTGATTCGCGGGCCTTTGCGGCCATTTCGGCCTTTGATGCTCGCCCTCCGTCTGGGTGATTCAGACGCGCCGACCCTGATTCCAGTCCATCCGGGCGAAGCGGTCGGCGGCCGTTGTTCACCCTCAAGGCCAAACGTCCGGCAGGTCTCGCACCGGAGGGTTCCTTTGCGTACGTGCCGAAGGCGTGGTCGGTGACGGCTGCTGTGCTCTTCGATGACACGCTGAGCGTGCCACCGAGGAGGGCCCCCTTCATCGCAGTCCGAAGCGGTAGTCGGCGCTACCGCAGCGCCGTGACGCCGAACACCATGCAGGCGACGCCGAGGCCGATGACCGCGGCCGCGTGCGGGCGCAGTTCCCGCCGCCAGAGCAGCGTCCCCGCGAATGTCGAGCCGATGACGGCGAGCGGGATGAGCAGGCAGAGCGCGGCGAGCAGGTAGGCGACGACGACCGCTTGCGGGGGCACGGGAAGGGGGCCGTTGTCCATGGCGGTGCCATCATCGCCCCCGCGTGGGTAGCGCGCGTTTTGGCGGTCGAACTCGACTACGAGCCGGGCGCTCGTTGAGCCGACAGTCGGCGGCCACGGCGTCGACTGCCCGGGGTGCTCGGAAGTAGCTGCGAATCTGATCTCTCGCGACGTCAGGAGTGCCCGTTGAGCGGCGGCATTTGCCCAATCAGGCCGGCAGTACGACCGTCTTGAGCGCGGTGCACTCGTCGATCGAGTAGCCGAGCCCCTCGCGCCCCACTCCCGAGTCGGGCTTTCGTCCGCCGAACGGGAAGTGGCCGACGCCATGCGCGGGCGCGTCGTTGACGGTCACCATGCCGCACTGGAGCGCGCGGGCGGCCCGCCAGGCCTTGTCCAGGTCAGAGGTGAAGACGCAGGAGTCAAGGCCGTACCTCGACGCGTTTGCCACCTCGAGCGCCGCGTCGAGGTCGGGCACAGCGACGACCGTGAGGACGGGGCCGAAGGTCTCCTCCCAGACGATCTCAGACTCAAGCGACACATCGGCAAGCACGGTCGGCTCGTGGTAGCAGCCCTCGCCACCGCCGCCCACGAGCACCCGCGCTCCCTTCTGCACCGCGTCGCTCACGAGCTGCTGGACGCTTGCCAAGGCCCCCTCGTTCACGAGCGGTCCGACGTCCACGCCGTCCGCTCTGGGATCGCCGAGCGTATATCCGCGGGCCCGGCCGACGGCGCGCTCCAAGTAGTCGTCGTAGATCGCCTCCTCGACCAGCACGCGGCTCACCGCGTCGCAGCGCTGGCCGGCGTTCTTGAAGGCGCCCTCGACGGTCTTCTCCACCGCCAGCTCGAGATCGGCGTCCGCAAGCACGATCGCGGCGGCGTTTCCGCCCAGCTCGAGGTGCAGGGGCTTCGGTCCCGCCAGCTCGGCGAGCCGCCGACCGACCTTGACCGAGCCCGTGAAGGAGATCATGGAGATGTCGCGATGGGTGGCGAACCGGTCACCGATCTCGCTCCCACGACCGGTCACGAGGTTGAGGACCCCCGGCGGCAGCCCTGCC
>JAPSGP010000505.1 GCA_031177445.1 Acidimicrobiia bacterium | reverse complement strand
GCAGGTTGGCGAGCGCCTGGCGGTGGGTCACGGTCGCGCCCTTGGGACGGCCGGTTGTGCCCGAGGTGTAGAGGATGGCGAGCAGGTCGTCCTCGGCAATCGGCGCCGCCGGCTCGGGCAGGGCGCCGGGATCGTCGGCGAGGAGGTCCACCCCCGGGCGGGCAGGCCCGTCCCGCTCTTCCAGGCCCATGACGAACACATGGTCGAGCTCCGGCAACCCGTCGACGACCTCGCGCACGAGCGCCCAACGCTTGGGGTCGCAGAACAGCAGCCGGGAGCCCGAGTCCCGGAGGCCGAACTCGAGCTCCTCGGTCTTCCACCAGGCGTTGAGGGGCACGATGGCAGCCCCCAGCGCCGCCGCCGCCCAGAACAGCACCACCCACTCGGTGTTGTTCGCCGAGAGGACGGCCACCCGGTCGCCGTGGTCGACCCCCAGCTCCTGGAAAGCAGCCGCCACCCGGCGGACGAGCGCGTTGTGCTCTCCGAAAGTCAACCGCCGGTCGCCCTGGACGAGGAAGTCGACCTCGGCCCGCCCGTCGGCCATCGCGATCAGGTCCCGCATCGACCGGAGACGGTTCCTGTAGACCTGGAGCGGGACCCCGAGCACATCCTCGGTGACGATCTCGAACCCACCCCCCGGGCCGGTCAGCTCCTCGAGGACGGGGTCCGCGATCACGGACGCAGATTAATTCCGAGAAATCCGGTTTAGCGGCGTGACGGGTGGGGTACTTATCCTGCAGTCGGTGAGCCGGCGGGCTGTCCCTGCCCCAGTCCGTCGGCTCGCCCGCGTCTGGAGCCGGTTCCCGAGCCCGGTCCGGTCACCCCTGATCGCGCAGGAAGCGCTCGATCTCGGAGGCCAGCTCTTCGCCCGACGGGATGTCGGTCGAGCCCGCTTCGATCGCCCGCACGACCTCGGCCACGTCGGGCCGCTCCGACAGGCCCTGTTCGACCCGCTCGAGGTACTCGTCGACCTGGCCATCGAGGGTGTTCAGCGGGACCTCGACGTTTGCAACGTCGCGCAGCCGCTCGAGCAGGGCGCGGATCGCCGACGGCGACGGCGTGGCCGCGACGTAGTGCGGCACCTGCGCCCACAGCCCGAGCGCGGGCACACCCGCGTCGCCCAGCGCTACCTGTAGGACCGTCTGCACCCCGGTCGGTCCCGTGTAGTCGGTCCGGAGCGCCCCCACCTCCTGCGCGAGCGACGGAGACGTCGCGGTCGCGAACACGGGCACCGGCCGGCGATGCGACACCACTGCGGGCATACCGCCCAGTGCGACCATCATCTTCACGTCGAGCCGGCGCGCCACGTTCACGAGCTCGTCGGTGAACGGGCCCCACTTGATGGAGGGCTCGGGGCCCATGCAGAGCACGAGGTCGCGACCGGCCCGACCCGCGAACAGATCGATGGCAGGCCAAGTGATCTGGCGCGTGGCACCGTCGACGAGTTGCACCGTGGGTCGCGTCTGTTGGAGATCGACGAGCTCGCTCAGGTCGATGCGTCCGAACCGGCGGGCCGAGTCGAGCTGGTCGACGAGGTACGCGCTCGCACCGGCACCTGCCATGCCGGCGTCGACCCAACCCGTGAAGGCGACCACCATGACGGGCTCGCGCAGCTCGGGCCACCGGTCGACGTCGATCATCACTCAAGTATTGCCCGCGCGCGCTCGATAGATTGCACTCGTGTCGACCAAGTTCGGTGTGCACGCCGGGCTCCAGAACACGACGACCGACGATCTGCGGTCCGTGTGGCAGCGAGTCGAGGGCGCCGGGTACGACTGGATCTCGGTGTGGGACCACTTCTACGCCGCCGACCTCGGCGGTGGTGCGATGTGCCTCGAGGCCATCGCCACGCATGCGGCGCTCGCGCTGGAGACGAGCCGGGTGCGCTGCGGCAGCCTCGTGTACTCGGTGGGCTACCGCCATCCCGCGGTGCTGGCCAAGGCGATGGCCACGCTCGACCACCTCTCCGGCGGCCGGATCGTGCTCGGCCTCGGTGGCGGCTGGCATCAGCACGAGTACGACGCGTACGGCATTCCGTTCCCGTCGCCGGCGGTGCGGCTGCACCAGCTGGAGGAGGCGATCCAGTGCGTGCGCGCGCTGCTCACCGAGGAGTCGGCCGACTTCGACGGCACCTACTTCCAGCTGCGTGACGCACGCTGTGAGCCGAAGCCGGTGCAGGCCCGACTGCCGCTGTGGGTCGGCGGAGGCGGCGAGAAGATCACGTTGCGGATCGCGGCGCGCTACGCGGACGGCTGGAACGTGCCGTTCGTCGCTCCCGAC
>JAPSGP010000220.1 GCA_031177445.1 Acidimicrobiia bacterium | reverse complement strand
GCTCGGCGCCGACGCTCCCGAACGGGCGCGTCGGCTCGCGGCCCAGCAGGCCTTTCGTCACGCCCGGGCGGACTTCGAGGCGTTCGCCGCCAGCGCACGCTCCGGGACCGACGTCGTGTTCGTCGAGCTGACCATCCGCGGGCCGTGCGCCGGCAGTCGGTGTACACGCACGGTCCGGGCCCGCTCGCGCTCCTGCTGATCGCGGCCCGCAACTGCCGGCCCGGCGACCTGGTCGGGTTGCGCCAGGCCACTGCGAAGTGCGGCCAGGTCTCGCAATCGGCGCGCTGGCCGTTCGGCATGCGGGAAGCCGAGACGATGACCCGTCCCGTCGACGCTCTGTTCGCGGGCTTCGCCGCCGACGGCGCGCGCGAGCTCAGCCATTCGTGCCGGGACCTCGGGCGATT
The DNA here is from genome assembly GCA_031177445.1 of Acidimicrobiia bacterium. Taxonomy (GTDB): domain Bacteria; phylum Actinomycetota; class Acidimicrobiia; order IMCC26256; family JACDBD01; genus JAPSGP01. Next base: position 5,269 of record JAPSGP010000220.1, on the reverse strand, counting down.
CGGAAGAGTCGTGTTCGAACGTGAGCGCCGCGACCACGCTGTTCGCGTGCCCCGGGTGTGGACGTGGACCACGGAGTCTGGCGTTCCTCGACGCGGCCTTCGCCTGCGATGGCGGAGCACCGTTGTACGGGTGGGGTGGTCACGCCGGGCACGCGGGGGCGGGGAAGCACTAGCTTCCTGAACCATCGGGGGGTCACGAGCACTCTGGGCAGGGCTGTTGATGACGGTCCTGCTGGTCGCGCCGGGCACGGCGGCGGCGGAGCGCGCCGGCAAGATCGCGCCGAAACGTTCGCCCGGCTGCAACGCGGCGTCTCCGGTCGCATCGGGTGAGGAGAAGGTCACGACAACGTCCGGCGGCGCCGAACGCTGGTACTACCGGCACGTACCGCCGCAGTACGACGGGGCCCGTCCGCTCCCGGTGGTGCTCGACTTCCACGGGTACGTGGAAGGCGCCGAAGTCCACGTCCAGCACTCGAAGCTGGGCACGTTCGGCGACACCAAGGGCTTCGTCACGATCACGCCCCATGGCCAGGGGCCGGTCCCACGCTGGGACACCGGATTCGATTCCGTCGACATGGAGTTCGTGGGCGACCTGCTCGACGAGCTGGGCCGGACGCTGTGCATCGACGAACGCCGCGTCTTTTCGACGGGATTGTCGAACGGCGCGTTCATGTCGTCGGCGCTCGCCTGCACCTTCGCCGATCGCATCGCCGCCGTGGCGCCGGTGGCCGGTGTGCGGGCCATCGACGGCTGCGATCCGGCACGGCCGGTCCCGGTGGTCGCCTTCCACGGCACCGACGACCAGTACGTGGCCTACGACGGCGGCGTGGGCCCGGCGGCGCGGAACTTGCCGAACCCCGACGGCTCGCCGCGCACTCCCGAGTCGACTCCGGGCACCGCGCCCGCCCTACTGCGGCCGTCGATCCCCGACACCGTCGCCGAATGGGCGGACCGCAACGGGTGCGGGAGCAAGGCAACCAGGCGCGCGATCGCCGATGACGTCACGGTGATCAGCTACCGCTGTCCCGATCACGCCGACGTCGCGCTCTACCGGGTGGAGGGCGGAGGCCACAACTGGCCCGGCAGCGCGTTCTCGCAGGCGATCGAGGCCGCCACCGGTCACGTGACGTTCTCGATCGACGCCAACGAAGTGATGTGGAAGTTCTTCCGGCGCCACCCGCTGCGTCCGGACTAGACCGCGATCTCGGACATGCCGACTGAGGAAGACGATTCGCGCGCCGAGCGAGAGCGAGAGTTCTCACGCCGCGAGCTGCTGCGCGTGGGGTGGGCGATGCCGGTCGTGTTCTCGCTCGGCGTGGCCGCAGCCTGCAGTGACGACGACGGCGATGGTGCTCGCTCTGAACCTCATACCGATCGCCCCGCGCACGCCGACGCGCCCCACATCGACACGCCGGCGAGCGAAGGTGTGCCGCACGCCGACGTGCCTCATGCCGATTCTCCTGAGGGTCGGCGCAGGCGGCGTCACACGGATGCGCCCGACCACACGGACACGCCTCACGACGACGTCCCGCCCCATGACGACGTGCCGCCGCACGACGACGCCGCCCACGCCGATGTCGCGCATGCCGACGGGCCTCACTCCGACTCGCGCCATTTCGACGCCCATTCCGACGTCCCGCACGACGACGCTCCAGCTCCTCCGCACGATGATGCCGGCAACCACTTCGACACGTTCACCATCCGGCACGAGGACAGTGCCCACTTCGACCGCGCGCACACCGACGCACCGCACGGCGACCGGGGCCGACCCCACGCCGACGCGCCGCACGACGACATCCCCCACGGCGACGTGCCGCACGTCGACGTGTCCCACGCCGACGGCAACTGAGCTCCTCCTCGAGCGCTACTGCTCGAGCGACGACAGGACCGCCGCGCCTCTCGGGGTGATCTCGTAGCCGGTGACGAGGCTGTGCGTGAGGCCGAGGCGCTTGAGCTTGCGCACGTCGAGCTTGAACGACGGGCGGTCGCGCCCCAGCGCCTCGGCCAGCTCGGTCGAGACCACCCCCGGCCGCTCGGCGATCGCGCGCAACGTCGCCCGGGTCCACGGGCCTCGGGGACTGGCCCGATCGAGGCGATCGAGCCGGAGCACGACGTCGGCGAGCTCGTCGTCATTCAGGCGTGACTGCTCGGCACCGACGAGTTCGTCGAAGCTGCCGGCCCGGTGGAACTCGACCCGGTACACGAGCGTGGTGCTGTCGAGATCGGGGGCCCGCTCGGCGAGGCGGCGGATCACGTCGTTGCGGTCGCGAGCGCCTGCCCGCTTGGCGTCGGCGTCGGTGATGGCGCGGATCGGCACCCGGTCGACGCGATCGATCTCGAGCACGACGTCACCGACCTTGTGACGGCTGCCCGCCTTCGCCTGGGGGCGTTTCCAGATCCGGAACGTCACCGTGATGGCTCCCGATGCCAGCCCGGCGCGCGAGTCGAGCGTGAACTGCACGCCCTGTTCCCTACCATGCCGCCGTGCCGAGTCGCGATGCACCCCTGCTCGCCGGCCGCTCTGCATTCGTCACCGGCCGCGAATCGGGTTTCGGACGGGAGCTCGCGCTCGGGCTCGAGGACCTGGGTGCGTCGATCGCGACGGAGCCGCCCCTCGATCTCGTCGTACACGCGGACCTCGACGAGGCCGCGCTGCAGCGCCAGGCGCTGGCCGAGACAGCGGCCGAGGATTGGGATCGCCGCTGTGAAGCGGTACTGCAAGCGGCGCTGCAGTGCGCGCAATCTGCGTTCACGGCGCTGCGCGGCCGCGGGCTGCTCGTGTTCGTGACCCCGACGGTCGGCATCACCGGTGCGCCGGAGCTCGTCCCCTACGCGGCCGCAGTGGAGGGCATCCGGGCGCTGGCGAAGTCGGCGGCGCGCCAGTGGGGGCACCACGGGATCCGGGTCAACTGCGTTGCCCCGCCGGTCGAGCTCCTCGCCCCCGATGCCGGTCGTCTCGGCCCCGACGTGGCTGACCGCGCACTTGCCGATGCGCCGACCGTGCGCGACTCGGTCGCATCTGTGATCGCGCTGTTGGCGGCGCCTGGGTCGGTGGTCACCGGGACCACGATCGTGGTCGACGGGGGAGTCGTGATGGCGCCGTGAGCGGAACGCTGGCGGGACGCGCCGTGCTCGTGACCGGGGCGGGCGCGGGGGTCGGCCGCGCGATCGCGCTGGCGTGCGGGCGAGCCGGCGGTGACGTCGTGGTGGCGTCGCCGCGCGAGAACGGTGCCGAGACCTCGGAGGCGATCGTCGCCGACGGCGGCTCGGCGAGCTGGATCCGCTGCGACGTGACGTCCCAAGCCGATGTCGGGCGCGCGGTCGAAGTCGCGGTGGAGCGCCATGGCGGGCTCGACGTGATGATCCACAACGCGACCAGCCGGCGTTCGAGCGAACCGGCGCGACTGGAGGACGTCGAGCTCGACCTGTGGCGCGACCACGTGTCGGTCTCGCTGACCGGCGCGTACCACTGTGCGCGTACGGCGCTGCCGTCGCTGCGCGAGCGCGGAGGCAGCATGCTCCTCATGACGTCGCCCGCGGGCATGGAGGGCAGCCTGATGCTCCCGGTCTACGGCGTCGTGAAGGCGGCGCTCCGCGGCTTCGCCAAGAGCCTCGCTCGCGAGTGGGGGCCCGAGGGCGTGCGCGTCAACCTGGTCTCGCCACTGGCGCAGACTCCGGCGATGGTGAACGCGATCCGGGAGGACCCTGCCCTTGCCGATCGCCTCGCCCGTCGGGTCCCGCTCGGGCGCGTCGGCGATGCCGAGCACGACATCGCGCCGGCAGTCGTGTTCCTGGCCAGTGACGCCGCCCGCTACATCACCGGCCAGACCCTGGTCGTCGACGGCGGCCGCTTCATGAACCTCTGAGCATCTGCCAGCTGCGCCCGGGGCGCCGGTCGGCGGAAGTCTTGCGGAGCCAGGTTCTGCGCTGCGACCATCAGCGGCTTCGTAGAACGGAATGTGGGGTGACGTGGGGGCTCGAGTTGCGCGGCGTTGGCGTCTGGTCCTGGCGCTTTTCGGTCATTGGATTGCTGGTCGCGGGCTGCATGCCCGGCCCGACGCCCCACCGCCGAGACCAACGATGTTGGTCGTGGGCGACAACAACGCGTCGGGACTCAGTCAAGCGTTGGCGCGAGTACAGAGCCAGTACACCGTCCAGTACAGCGGACAGGGGGTTGCTCACTCGAGGGCGGATACCGTGAGGAACCGAACGTAGGCTGGCGGGCCACGACGTGCACCTGGCGATCGTGGTGGGGCTCGGTGCTGAACCAGTACCGCCCGGCCGTGGTGGTCCTCTGGACAACCGTCGCCGAAACTTGGAACTGGAGGTACTCGCTCTCGGCCGGGTACGAGTACTTCTCGCCCGAGATGGCCGCGGTCAACACAGGCGCGATGCGTGACGCAAAGTCACTGCTGACCTCGACCGGGGCTCGCCTGGTCGTCCTGAACGTGCCGGACTTTCCGGCACAGGGGCCGGCGATGGCCAACCGGCCACCCCACTACAACGCGCAACAGGCACAAGTGTTCGGGCTCTCCCTGCGCGACGTGCGTTCACGCAATTATCCCCACTCCGACGCGCACCACTATCGGCGGCGACGAACGATCAGATCGCGCGCTGGATGATGAGCACGCTGTAGCTGTTCGGGGACCGCGGTCAGCCAGGTTCCGTTACACACACCAACCCGCTCCCAGGATGGCCAGAGTGCGGGGCTATTCGCGTTCTTCGGCGCCGAGCCAGTCGCGCATCACCTCGTCGGTGTGGGCGCCGAGGGCAGGGCCAGGTGAGCGGATCGTGGTGTGAGTCGTACGCATCCGGGGCGTGGGTGCGGGCATGCGAAGCTCGCCGAGCGCTTCGTCGACGACGGGTACGACGCTGCCTCGCGCGACCACGTGCGGGTCGGCGAGGATGGCGGCGACGTCGTTGACGGGAGCGGCGGGGATGCGGGCTTCGAGGAGGGCCGCCAGCACCTCGTCGCGGTCGTTCGCTGCGACCCACTGCGCCACGAGTAGGTCGAGGTCGTCGGCCGCAGCCAGGCGCGCTGACGAGGTGCCGAAGCGGGCACGATCGTCCTCGGTGTCGCGCCTGATCAAGGGCAGGAGCCGTCGAACCTGGGCGTCGGTCGTACCCGACACCGCGATCCATTGCCGATCGCGCGTCGAGTACACGTTCCGCGGAACGCCGCCCGGCACCCGGCTCCCCGTGCGCCGGGGCGGCGGCTGGCCGTCCTCGTACGTGAGGATCGAGCCACCGACGAGCTGGAGGATGGGCT
>JAPSGP010000504.1 GCA_031177445.1 Acidimicrobiia bacterium | reverse complement strand
CTATGTCTCGTATCCACACTGGATGGAGGCCACCGAGCGCTCTCCGTATGCCGAGCGACTCTCCGAGTTCCAACCCGAGGCGTGATTTGGAAGGCCGCCTACGACAGTCCCCGCTCGAGCAGGGCGAACGCCTCGTCGACGAGCACGATCAAGCGCTCGCGCGTCGGCTTTTTCCCTCCACCCAGCGCTCGAAGACCGTCCAAAGCGCGCCCCCGATGGCCGCGGCCATGATGCGGGGCTCGAGCGCGTCGGGAGCGGCACCGAGCCGCTTGGCGAACGCACGGGCCAGGTTGTCCTGCTCCTCGCTTGCGACCGTGCCGCGGCAGCGGGCAATGTCGCCGAAGTTCAGAGAAGCAGCGGAGACGGCGATCCGCACCTCACCGGGCCCGGGATCTGGGACTGGGATGTCCTGGACCTCGAGCGCGTCCATGGGCGCGCCATGCCGCATGACTCGAACTGCCTTCACGGCCCGATGTTACGTTTCCGCGATCGACCCCAGACCTGACACGTTGTCCACGTGACCATGCGCGCCTGGCGAGTGCATCGGTACGGCGAGCCGGGTGACGCACTGCAGATCGACGACGTCGAGGAACCGCCGGCCGGGCCCGATCAGGTCGTCGTCCAGACGAGCACGACGGCGCTGAACTTCAACGAGATCGATGGCTGCTTCGGTCGCTACCGCACCGTCGATCCGCCGCTTCCGTACACGCTCGGGATGGAGGTCGTCGGTGAGGTCGTCCGTGCGGGGACGGGAGCCGAGCACTGGCTCGGCACGCGCGTCGTCGCGACCGCCGCCGGAGCGTTCGGCGCCCATGCGCAGCAGGTGCTCGCCGACGCTGACATGACGTTCGAGGCGCCCGCTCGCCTCGACGATGTGCAGGCGGCGGCGTTCTTCTTCCCGTTCCACGTCGCGCATCTCGCCCTGGTCGAGCGGGGCCATCTCGAGGCCGGGCAGACGGTGCTCGTTCATGCCGGCGCCGGGGGAGTGGGCTCGGCCGCGGTCCAACTGAGTGCCGCACTCGGTGCTCGGGTAATCGCGACCGCCGGAAGCGACGAGAAGCTCGACCTCTGCCGCGAGCTCGGGACCGACGTCGCGATCAACTACCGAACGGACGACGTCGCGGCAGCCGTACTCGATATCACTGCGGGAATGGGCGTCGACGTCGTCTGCGACCTCGTCGGCGGTGACACAACGGTTCGCACGTTCCCCTGCGTCGTGCACAGCGGGCGCTATGTGCTCGCCGGGTTCTCGGGGGGCATCGGTGCCGAGGATGGAGGAATCGTGCCGCGCCCGATCATCTTCGGGAACTTCGACGTGTGCGGCGTGATGCTCTCGTACCGCAGCGACCCGGCCGCGGCGAAACGCGCGTCGGGCTTCAACCTGTTCTCCCGCGCCGACGGCGAGCGGGTCCACGCGCACCTCGTCGACTTGGTCGATGCCGGCAGCATCCGCACGGTTGTCGGCCGGGTCGCACCGTGGACCGTGCTGCCGGCCGAGCTGGCCCGGCTGGCCAGCCGAGCAACGGTCGGTCGAACCGTGCTCGACTGGCGGGCGTCGACGACGAAAGGAAGGCGCGCATGAGCGCCGACGAGCGGTCGAAGTACGCGGAGCGGATGTTCCCCGCGCCGGTCGATCCCGGTGTCGCGCGGGCGGACCGGGCCGTCAGCACGGTGGTCTCGGGGGTCGACACGGCTGAGCTGGGTTCGTGGCAGGGCACGCACTGGTACGAGGGCGGCGGCCGGGTCGGCGAGAAGGCGGTGGAGCGGATCGTCGTCTACCCGCCCACCGCGGGCGTGCAGACCCAGGGCGATCCGTTCGAGCCGGTACGGATCGGGTTCCTCATCGACATGGACCTGGGCCAGCTGCTGGCCGACTGCATCGACCCCTACATCCTCGCCATCGAAGATTCGCTCAACGAAGGGGCCTTCAGCCGGCCGATCGAGCTGTTCACCGTAGACGCGCGCGGGCTTCCCCGCGAGAACTTCAGCAAGGTCATCGCCGGCTATCGGCGGCTGGTCGACGAAGGCTGCGTCGTCATCATCGGCCCGTTCATCGCCGACAACTCCGAGGCGGTCGCGCCGGTCGCAAACGAGACCGGTGTGCCGGTGTTGCTTTGGACGGGAACCACGCGCGCCTTCGGCGAGTACGTGTTCACCGTGGCCAACGGCGACATCCCCACCGAGTCGGTGATCTGCGCCAATTGGTGCTACCAGCAGGGGTTCCGGCGGGTCGGTTTCCTGTGGGAGGAGGGATCGGCGAGCGACATCTACGCCGACTACTTCCGACGCACCGC
>JAPSGP010000503.1 GCA_031177445.1 Acidimicrobiia bacterium | reverse complement strand
TACTCGACTTGACCGGGAGTTACCTTACGGATTGAATAGTCAGCGTGTCAAGATACTCGAAACGTGACCTATTTCTCAGTACGATGCTGGCGTTCCGCGAGTACAGCAGTGCGGTCGACGCCGTGAACCAGATCGTCGGCGAGCGCATGGGGATCAACCGCACCGATCACCGGGTTCTCGAGATCCTCGCTCGCAAGGGACCGATGACGGCGGGCGAGCTCGCAGGCGACAGCCACCTCACGACCGGTGCAGTGACGGCGGTCCTCGATCGGCTGGAGCGCGCCGGCTACGCCCGCAGGGTCCGGGACACCGAAGACCGCAGGCGCGTGCTCGTCGAACAGACGCCCGAAGGCAGCGCGACGGCGATGCAGTACTACGGACCGTTCATGGAGCGCAGCTTCCAGGTGATGGCGAAGTACACACCGGAGCAGCTCGAAGTCGTCCGCGACTTCATGCGCGGTGCAGCCGAGCTCACAGTCGACTACGTCGAAGAGCTGCGCCCCAAGGGCGCCGACTCAGCCGAACCCGCCGGCTGACTGAGCCGCTCTACTTGGCGTCGGCCCAGGTAGGGCCGAAGCCGATGTCGACCACGAGCGGGACCTTCAGCACCGTCACCGATTCCATGACCTCGCGCACGAGCGCCTCGACCCGCTCGCGCTCGTCGAGCGGGACCTCGAGCACGAGCTCGTCGTGCACGGTGAGCACCACGCGCGACGCCAGCCCCTCCTCTTCGAGCGCGCGATCGAGATTGACCATGGCCAGCTTGAACACGTCGGCCGCCGACCCCTGGACCGGCGCGTTCTGCGCCATGCGCTCCCCCATCTGACGGATGCGGAAGTTGTCGGAGGCGAGCTCGGTGATCTGGCGACGCCGGCCGAAGATGGTCGTCGTGTACCCGCGCTGCTTCGCCTCCTTGACCGTCCGCTCCATGAACTCCTTCACGTTGGGGAAGCCCTCGAAGTAGTTGTCGAGGATCTCGCGGGCCTCCTCGGTCGGGATGTCGAGGCGCTGGCCGAGCCCGTACGCCTCCATGCCGTAGGCGAGGCCGTAGTTGACGACCTTGGCGAAGCGCCGCTGGAATGCGTCGACCTCGCCTTCGTCGACGCCGAAGACCCGTGCCGCGGTGATCGTGTGGACGTCGGCGCTGCGCGCGAAGGCCTCGATCAGACCCGGGTCCTCGGTCAGGTGCGCCAGGACCCGGAGCTCGATCTGGGAGTAGTCGGCGGTGAGCAGGCCCGAGCCGTCGTCGGCGATGAACGCCTTGCGCATCTCACGCCCGTCGGCGGTGCGGACGGGGACGTTCTGGAGGTTCGGGTTCTCGCTCGAGATGCGGCCGGTCGTCGTGTCGGTCTGCTTGAAGGTGCCGTGGATGCGGCCGTCGGGGCCGATGAGGGGTGGGAGCGCGTCGGCATAGGTGCTGCGCAGCTTCTCGACCTCTCGGTAGCGCAGTAGGTCCTCGACGATCGGGTGCTCGTCGATCATCTTCTGGAGTGAGTCGGCATCGGTCGATGCACCGGTCTTCGTCTTCTTGACCGGTACGAGCCCGAGCTTCTCGAAGAGAATTCGGCGCAGCTGCGGCGTCGAGTTCACGTTGAAATCCTCGCCCGCGTGCGCGTGGATGCGCCGCACGAGCTCGTCGCAGCTCTGCGCCAGCTCCGCCCGCAGGCCGCCGAGGAACTCCCCGTCGATCTTGATGCCCGCGTCCTCCATCCGCGCGAGTACGCGGACGAGCGGTCGCTCGATCTCGTCGTAGAGGCTCGTGAGCTCGCGCGCCTCGAGCGCCTCGGCCAAGCTGTCGGCGAGGCGCAGCACCGCCAGCGCCCGGCGGCCGGTCTCCTCGACGCCCGTCTCCCCGTCGAAGTCGAGTGTGCCCTCCGCGGCGTCGGGCGAGCGGACCTCGAGCGACAGGTACCGGAGCGCGAGCTCGTCGAGCAGGTACTTCCCCTCGGCCGGATCGAGCAGGTACGCCATGACCGCGGTGTCCTGGTGGAGCGAGCGCACGTCGACGGGCAGCCCGTGCATGAGCTCCTTCGCCCGGTGCGCGACAAGGGGCGCGCCGCCCTCGCCGAGCAACGCTCCGAGCGCAGCGTTGACCTCCTCCTTCGTGAGCAACCCGCCGTCGAGGTACGCGACCCGTCCGTCGCTCGATGCGATGCCGAGCCCGAGCACGGCGCTGCGTCCAGCCGTGGCGGCCCATCGGGGTTCGAGCGCGTACCGCTGGCCGGCGGCGGCGAGCGAGCGGAAGAGCTCCGCGCCCGCCGACGGGTGGCGCACGAACTCGACGTCGACCTCGAGTGCA
>JAPSGP010000502.1 GCA_031177445.1 Acidimicrobiia bacterium | reverse complement strand
TCGACACCCGCGTCCGAGAGCTCGCGGGCGTCGACCTGGCGCGGGCCGGTGAGCGGCTGACGAAACCGGTCGATCCCGAGCGGCTGCGGGTCCGCGGCGGGCAGGTCTCGCTCGAAGAGGTGCGCAAGATCACCCCGAGTTTGTCGGAGGCAGCAACGCTGCTGGCTGACACGCGCGAGCGAGTCGACGGCATCGAGACCGACTACCTGCTCCCGCCAGTGCGCGACGCGCTCGACGAGGTCGGTCGCGAGCTCAGCCGAACCGAGATCGACGCTCGCCGCGGCGCCGAAGCCGCGGTGCGACTCCCCGCCATCCTTGGTGACGACGGCCCCCGGCGCTACCTGCTCGTCGTCCAGAACAACGCCGAGGCGCGCGCCACCGGCGGCATCGTCCTGTTCTGGGGTGTGATCAACGCCAACAACGGCGACATCGACGTCGAAGAGCTCGAACCTGTTCGGCGGCTCAACGAAGGCATTCAAGACTGCCGCTGCGATCCCCAGGTCATCACGACCGAGGACTACCTGCGCCGCTACAGCCGCCACGACCCCACCCATACGTGGCAGAACACCAACCTCTCACCCGACTTCCCCACCGTCGGCCAGGTGATGGCGAGCCTGTTCCCCCAATCCGGGGGGTTCCCGATCGACGGGATCGTGCGCACCGACCCCTATGGGCTGGCGGCGCTCCTGCGACTCACCGGCTCGGTCGAGGTCGAGCCCTGGGAGGTTCCCATCACCGCCGACAACGTCGTGCAGATCCTGCTCGAGGAGAGCTACCGCGCCTTCGCCAACGAGAACCAGCGCGAGAACTTCAACGAAGCGGTCGCCCAGGCGGTCGTCGACCTCGCGTCCGAGGGCGACCTCGGCCAGCCCGGGCGCATCGCCGAAGTGTTGGGCGAGGCTGCCCGCCAGGGCCACCTGGCCCTGTACTTCACGCGGCCGGAGGAGCAGGCGCTGGCCCGGCTCCTCGACGCCGACGCCGGCTACACGCCGCCTCGCAACGACGGCATCCTCGTCACGACCAACAACGCCGGCCAGAACAAGCTCGACTACTACCTGGGCCGCCGGCTCGAGTACGACGTGGCGCTGGACCCGAGCAAGGACGGCGAGACCGCGATGGCGACCGGGCATCTCCACGTCACCCTGCAGAACAATGTCGACCTCGAGGCCGACCTTCCGATCGCGGTGGTCGGGCCCAACAACCCGCAGGTGGAAGCGGGCGAGAACTACTCGATCACGTCGGTGTACTCACCGCTGGCATTCAAGGCCGCGACGGCGAACCAGCTCCCGCTCGAACTGTCGACCGAGCCCGAGCTCGGGCGCAACGTGTTCTCGGAGTTCTTCAACGTGCCGGCGAAGAGCGCGCTCGACCTCGACTTCGCGGTCGAGGGGCTCGTGCCGCTCGGGCCCGACCACTGGTACCGGCTCGACCTCGGGCACCAGCCGACGGTCATTCCCGACCACATCACAGTCAAGGTCACGGTGCCACCCGGCTGGCGCATCGCCGAGACCCGTGGCTTGAAGATCACGGGCTCTTCGACCGCCGCCGTCGAGCTCGATCTCACCGAGCCCGAGACGCTCCGGGTGCGGCTCGAACGGTCAGCTGACCGCAACCTCTGGGACCGCCTTCGCGAGGGTCCCTGACGGGTCGACCCCTGGTCAGGCGGGTGATCGCAGGATCCGACCGCGCAGTGGGGTTTGGGTTTAGGATGACCCGAATTCAAGCTAGACACGGACTGGTCCGTATGAGAGGGTTTCCGCTCAACGGCCGGGTATATGTGCGCTCAGGTGGGGCGTACTGCACGAAGCATCTCAGGTGGGAGGTTGCTGTGAGGATCGCCGTGCGAGCACTGTTGCTTGCCGCCCTCTTTGTCGTGGTGCCGGTGACGGCAGCGTACGCAGGGATCCAACCCGACGACACGCTGCCGTATGTCACGACTACGAAACCGACGATCACGACGACGACGACGTCGACAACCACGACGACGCGCCCACCAACCACGCCACCGACGGTCACCCTGGTGCGGGACGGCCGTCCGTCCGAGCGTCTTGCCGTGACCGGTTCCGACTCCACGCCGCTGGTGTGGGCCGGGATCGCTGCCGTGTCGATCGGCGCGGTGCTCGTGGTCGGCGCCCGCCGGCGGGCATCCGTTCGTCGCTGACCGGCATCTGAACCACTGAACGACGTCGCGCGCCGGCTCGGCCGTCTGGTCGAGCCGGTCGCCGCGAGTGTGTACTTCGCACCCGAAGCGCGCGACCGCTACGAAGCGCTCGGCCTCGCCTACATCCCCGGCTACTTCTG
>JAPSGP010000219.1 GCA_031177445.1 Acidimicrobiia bacterium | reverse complement strand
CAGGCGGATGCCGGCGCCAGCTTCGAGGAGGCCGTGCGCCTCGGCGTCGACACCGTCGCGGCGACCGGCCGCCTCGACCGGCCCATCGAGTTCATGCACCGGCACGCCCGCGGCCTGCCTGCCGGCACCGAGCACGACATGAAGACCGCCTTCGAGGAGCTCGAGGACGAAGGGGTGCTGTTGATCATCGGCCCCTCGATCAGCGACAACGGCCTGATCGTGCGCGAGCTCGCCGATATCGCCGCGCTGCCGTGCATCAACTACACCGGCGGCGAGCGCACGCGGGGCGAGTTCATGTTCCACTACCAGGTCGGGTCGCTCGAGGAAGAGCCGCCCGTGCTGGCCCAGCGTCTCGTACAGCGGGGAATCCTGAGTGCGGCCGTGATCCACGACCACTCGCCCGTCGGCGGCGCCTACGCACAGTGCTTCGCTGACGCCAGCGCCGGCCTCGACCTCGCCATCACCGGTACCGCTGCCATCGCGCCCCTTGCCGAAGACGTGCGTGACGCGCTCTCCCGGCTGCGCGACACCAGGCCGGATTCGCTCGTGTACTTCGGCCTCGGTGTCACCTCGCGGGCGGTGGCGGTGGGGCTGCGCGACCTCTCCTGGCCGGTACCGGTCGTCGCCAACTCGGCGTTGATGTTCGGCTATGCGCGGCCCGACTGGCGCGACGACTGGGCCGGATGGGAGTACCTCGACAACATCGCCGACGACAACGAGCAGCGTCGGCGACTGCGAGCGAAGTCCAAGCGGGCGGCCGCCGGCCCGATCGGCTGCGCCGCCTACGACATGGGCCGGCTGATCGGCGAGGCGCTCGCGCGGGCACAGCACCTGACGCGCGCCGGCCTCAAGGACGGGTTGGAGCGGGTGAAACAGATTCCGGCAACCTCGGGTCTCGACGGCACGACGATGGGCTTCGGCGTCTACGACCACGCCGCGCTCAAGGGCCGGTTCCTCGTCCTACGCGAGTGGAAGGACGGGCGCACGGTCCAGGTCGACACCACCCCTTGACGCGCACTCCTCCGGCCGTGATCGTGTGCCGAGGCAACCGAGGGGGGAACGATGGCAGACAGCGTCTACAAGGTCATCGAGCTGGTCGGCACGAGCTCGAGCTCGTGGGAGGACGCAACCGCGTCGGCGGTGGCAACCGCGTCGCAGTCGCTCCGCGACCTGCGCGTCGCCGAGGTCACCCAGCTCGATGTGACCATCGAGAACGGGAAGGTCGCGGCCTACCGGGCCAAGCTCAGCGTGTCGTTCAAGTACGAAGGCGGCGGCTGACCCCGGGCCCAGCGCGGAGGGCGGAGGTGACGGACCCGAGCGCCGACGACTTGAGCGAGCGAGAAAGGGACCCAGCGGGCCGTTTCGAGCAATGCGAACTGGAGGAGGAGCCGGCAACGTCACCTCCGCCCGGTCCCGCGCGTCGGGCTGGGCGAGAAGGGCGCTGATCGCTACGCGGAGCGGCGCGTGCGCGTCGACTTCTTCGGCGCGGCCTTCTTGGCGGTCACCTTCTTGGCCGAGACCTTGCGCGTCGCGGCCTTCTTGGCGGGGGCCTTCTTGGCCGGCGCCTTGGCGCGGCCGCCCTTCCCCGCCCGCTCGAGACTGGCTTCGAGCGCCGCCATGAGGTCGACGACCTTCGCCGGCTCCTCGGCGACGGGTTCGGAGACGATCTCCTCCCCGGCCGCCTTCTTCTCGATCAGCCCGAGCACCTGCTCCCGGTAGTCGTCGTGGTACTTCTCGGGGTCGAACGGCCCCGAGAGCGCCTCGATGAGCTGGCGCGCCATCGTGAGCTCGCGCTCGCTGGGCTCGACCTCGCCCTCGGGCAGTCCATCGAGGCTCTCGACCGGCACCACCTCGTCGGCGTACCGCATGGTCTCGACGCAGAGCGCCCCGTCGAGGGGACGGATGGCGACGAGGTGGGCCTTCGAGCGCAGGACGATGTGGCCGATCGCCACCTTCTGCAGCTCGGTCATCGCGTCGACCAGGAGCTGGTACGGCTTCCCGGCCGACTTGTCGGGGACGAGGTAGTAGGGGTTCTCGAAGTAGAGGGGGTCGATGTCGGAGAGCTCGACGAAGTCCTCGATCTCGATGGCCCGGCTCGCCTTGGGCGCCATCGCTTCGAGCTCCTCGGGATCGACCACCACGTACTGCCCGGGCGAGAGCTCGTACCCCTTCACGATCTTCTCGTAGGGGACCTCCTCGCCGGTGGCCTCGGACACCCGCCGTTGGCGGACGCGTGACCCCGTCCCCTCCTCGAGCTGGTGGAAACGCACGTCCTTGGAGCGCACGGCCGTCACCAGCTTCACCGGCACGCTCACCAGGCCGAAGCCGATCGTGCCGCTCCAGATGGCGCTGGGCACTACGCCCACCTCCTCATCCGCCCGCCGGATCCCTATAGCGTCGCAGGTTGTGACCGCCCGGCGCACCTCATCTCATCGGTCCTTGTCGGCGGCGGTCCGCGGCGACGGCGGTTTTGCCGACCGTCGCCGCAGGAGCCGGAGCCTGCGACGGCGACCCAGAATGGTAGGAGCCGCCGCCTCCCGAAATCGGCTCGCTAACGCTCGCCTCGGGTCCTCCCTAGAAAGCACGTGAGCCCGAAGGCAGAAGAGGTCGAGATCGGCGGGCGCCGCCTCCGCTTGTCGAACCTGGACAAGCTCATGTACCCCGACGTGGGATTCACCAAAGCCCAGGTCATCGACTACTACGCCCGGATCGGCCCGGCGGTGCTCCCCCACCTCGCCGGGCGGCCGGTCACCATGGTGCGCTGGCCCGACGGTGTGGACGGCAAGTCGTTCTTCGAGAAGCGCTGCCCGCCGCATGCTCCCAAATGGGTGCAGACGACCCCGGTGGCATGGGGGCTGACGGCGTGCGTCGTCGACGATCTGCCGACCCTGGTGTGGATGGCCAACCTCGCCGCCCTCGAACTGCACACCCCCCAGGCCCGGGCGGAGTCGTGGGGTCGACCCGACTCGGTCGTCTTCGACCTCGATCCCGGCCCCGGCGCGACCGTCCTCGACTGCTGTCGGGTCGGGCTCGAGCTGCATGACCTCCTCGAGCAGCTCGGGCTGACCGCGGTGGTGAAGACGTCGGGCTCGAAGGGGCTCCATCTCGCGGTACCGGTCCACACCGCGGCCACCGACGACGAGACCAAGAGCTTCGCCCTCGCCGTCGGGCAGCTCTTGGCCAAGCGCGACCCCAAGCGCGTGACGGTCGTGATGAAGAAGGAGGAACGCCGGGGCAAGGTGTTCGTCGACTGGAGCCAGAACGACCAGAACAAGACGACCGTGTGCGCGTACTCCTTGCGGGCCCGCCCGCACCCGCTCGTGTCCACTCCGATCTCCTGGGAAGAGGTGTCGGACGCGATCGACGGCGGCGACCCGTCGGTGCTGAGCTTCGAGGCCGCCGACGTGCTCGAGCGCGTCGAGCAGCTCGGCGACATCTACGCGCCCAACGTCGAGCTCGTGCAGGAGCTGCCGCAGCTGGCGCAGAAGGGGGCGTGAGATCGACCTGACCGGGAAGGTCGCGATCGTGACCGGCGCGAGCCGGGGCGTGGGTGCGGCCACCGCGGTGGCGCTGGCCGAGGCGGGCGCGGCGGTCGCGTGCGCAGCCCGTGCCACCGACGACGCGCCGTTGGCGCTGCCCGGCACGATTGACGACACGGTGCGCCGGATCACCGCCGCCGGCGGCGACGCGCTCGCGGTGGCGACGAACCTCGCTCGGGAGGAGGAGGTCGAGCGCATGGTGGCGGCCACGGTCGACCGCTACGGCCGCCTCGACGTCTTGGTGAACAACGCCGCCATCACTTTCCCCGGCGACCTGGACCTCGAGATGCGGCGCTACGACCTCATCATGGCGGTGAACCTGCGGGCGCCGCTCGTCGCGATCCGTACCGCGGTGCCCCACATGCGACGGCAGGGAGCGGGCGCGGTGGTGAACCTGTCGTCGCTGGCTGCGCTCAACTACTTCCCGGGCATGATGGCGTACGGCATGTCGAAGCTCGCGCTCGAGCACCTGACAGTGTCGCTGGCGGCACAGGTGCGCGGTGATCACATCGACGTCAACACCTTCCGCATCGACGTGCCCGTCGCGTCCGAAGGGTTCATGTTCAACGTGCCCGACGCCGACTACTCCGACTGGGAGCCGCCCGACGTCGCCGCCGAGGGGATCGTGTGGATGCTGCAGCGTCCGTCCGGATGGACGGGCCACAACGTCGGCATGGCCGCGCTGCGCGCCGAGCACGGGATCATGCCGTCGAAGTCCGACCGCCCACACACCCCAGCCGGTAGCGTCAACTACGACACACCGATCCAGCTCCGGACCCGCTGAACCGCAAATGAACGACCGCCCCGACACGGACGACCATGCCGCGCGCGGTGAACGCCGTCCTCGGGACGCGCAGCGGCGCCGGCTGTACCTGGCCGAGACGCCCCTGCCGTCGAGCCCTCTCCCCGGCCTCGATGCCTGCGCCGCCTACGCCGACCGGGTGGTCGGGACCCTGTGGTGGGAGGCCCGGTTCCCCCACATCGGCCTCGCCGAGGTGCCGCGGTTTCGTCCCGGGCACGGGGCCCGGCAGGCGTTCTTCTCCATCGACGACCGGGGCCCGGCGATCACGCTGCCCCGGCGCTACCGCACCAAGGGCGTGGTCCTGCACGAGCTCGTCCACTGGGCGATGGCCGACGACGGCGACCTCCCCGCCCACGGCCGCACCTTCGCCCGCCTCCTGCTCGACGCCACCAGCGAGTTCCTCGGGACGGAGCGCGCCCGCGCCCTGCTCGAGTCATATCGCGAGCACCGGGTCCACATCGGCCGCCCGCCTCTCCTCGGCCCCAGCGGGCAGCTCCATTACGGCTGGGACGAGCGGCTGCGGCTCCACCGCCGGCGGCCGGTGGTGATCCGTCACAGCACCGACCGCACGCCCCACGCGACCACCGCGGGCACCTTCGTGGGCTACGAACGGGGGAACAAGGCCATCCGGGTGGAGCTCGAAGGCGACGAGCAAGTCCGCATACCGACTGACACGATCTGGGACGTGCGACCGAGTCAGCCGGCGTGAAACGAGGTGCCGCCGCGCTCGGCCTGTTCGCTGCGGCCGCGCTGGTCCTGGCGGCGTGTTCCTCCGGCGGCGAAGGTGCGTCCATCGACCGTCGCCGTCGCAGCGAGCCGACGACAACCACGGCCACGGCTCCAACGACCACGCGACCGGTCCCCGCGCTGGCGGCGATCGACTGGGGACCGTGCCCCGATGCTGGGCGCGACGAGTGCGGGACGCTCGCGGTGCCACTCGACTACGACGACCCCGCGCGTGAAACGATCACGCTGGCACTGCGACGCTCGCCCGCCACCGATCCCGCGCGCCGGCTCGGGTCGATCGTCGTCAACCCCGGTGGCCCGGGAGGGTCGGGGTTCGGCCTCGGCGCCTCCCTCCAACGCTCGCTGCAGCGTTCGGGCGCGCGCGGCGGCGAGGTCGCGTCCCGCTACGACTTCGTCGGGTTCGACCCGAGGGGTGTGAGCGCGAGCACGCCGGTCGAGTGCACCGACGACCTCGACCCGTTCTACGCCGACGACGCCACGCCCGACGACGACACCGAGCGGGCGGCGCTCATCGCCGCGATGGAACGGCACGCCCAGTCGTGCGCCGCGCGCAGCGGACGTCTGTTGCCCTTCGTGAGCAGCCGCGACACCGCCCGCGACCTGGAGCAGATTCGCCGC
>JAPSGP010000501.1 GCA_031177445.1 Acidimicrobiia bacterium | reverse complement strand
GCCGGCTGGGCGGGGCCGAGCTCAGCTACGCCTCCGACATCGACGTCCTGTTCGTCTACGACGGCGAGTCGGCGGAGGACTTCGCGACCGCCGAGCAGATCGCCACGCAACTGATGAAGGAGATCGGCGAGATCACGCCCGAGGGCCAGACCTTCCGCATCGACGCCAACCTGCGGCCGGAGGGGAAGCAGGGGCCGTTGGCGCGCAGCCTGTCCGGCTACGCGACCTACTACGAGCGGTGGGCGCTCACCTGGGAGTTCCAGTCCCTGCTGCGGGCGCGTCCGGTCGCCGGGGATCCCGACCTCGGACAGCGCTTCTGCGCGCTCGTCGAACCGTTCGTGTACCGGGACCCGTTCCCCGACGACGAGGTGCGCGAGGTCCGGCGGATGAAGGCTCGCATCGAGCGCGAGCGCATCCCGCACGACGAGGACCCGCAGTTCCACCTCAAGCTCGGACGGGGGTCACTGTCGGACGTCGAGTTCACGGTCCAGCTCCTCCAACTGCAGCACGGCGGTCGCCATCCGGAGGTGCGAACCGCGTCGACGATCGAGGCGCTGCATCGGCTGCGGTCGGCCGCCCTGCTCGACATCGACGACGCCGACGCGCTCGAAGAGGCGTACCGCTTCTGCGAAGCGGCGCGGAACGCGCTGTACCTGCTCACCGGCAAGCCCAGCGACGCGCTGCCCACCGACGGTCGGCTCGCCAGCCGCCTGGCGCGCCTGCTCGGCTACTTCGGCAGACCCCAGGCGTCGCTGCGGGACGACTACCGCCGGGTGACGCGGCGGGCGCGGCGCGTCGTCGAGAACGTCTTCTACGGTCGGGAGTGAACGCGGTGTGCGGGCGGCGGTCGGATCAAGCCACCACGGCTCGGTCGCGCAGCTCGGCGATGCGGTCGCCCAGACCGAGCTCGACGAGCACCTCGTCGGTGTGCTCGCCGAGTGCCGGCGAGCCGGTGCGCAGCGCCGCCGGCGTGCCTGCGAACCGAGTGGGGTGTCGCGGCAGTCGCACACGACCCACCACGTGGTGGTCGTGGTACTCGAACATCCCGATGGCGACGGCGTGCGGGTCCTCGGTCAGCTCCGCAGGCGAGAGGATCATCGCGAACGGCACCCGCTGCGCCTCGAACCGCTCGGTCGCGTCCGCCATCGTCAGGTTGACCGCCCGGGCGTAGCACATGTCGACGATCTCGGTGACGAGGTCGCGGTGCTTGACCCGCTCGGCGATCGTGGCGACGCGCGGGTCGTCGAAACCTTCGACGTCGAGCGCCTTGCACATCCCGGCGAAGTCGGCATCCGAGGTGGGCGTGACGATGCCCCACCCGTCTTCGAAGCGGAACGGTCGGAACCCGGCGACAAAGCTCGAGTGCTGCGAGCCGTCCGACTCGAGCAGCACTTCGTTGGCCGCCGAGTCCGCCCACAGGAACGACACGACGGCGTCGGCCATCGCCAGCTCGATGTGCTGCCCACCCTTGCCCTGGGCCCGGGCGAACAACGCCGCGGTGATCGCTTGCGCGGCGAACAGCGCAGTCACCTTGTCGGCGGCGGTCTGCCGGAGGAACACCGGCACACCGTCCTCCGGGTCGGCCTGGTTGCTGGCGAAGCCTGCGTACGCCTGGATCACGGTGTCGTACGCGCTGCGGTCGCGATACGGCCCGTTCGACCCGAACCCCGACAGCGAGGCGTACACGATGTCTGGGTTGAGGGCCCGGACGGCCTCGTAGCCGAGGCCGAGCTTGTCCAGCACGCCAGGCCGGAAGTTCTGCAGCACGACGTCGGACTCGGCCGCGAGCTTCGTCACGATCTCGAGCCCTTCGGGCGTGTGGAGATCGACTGCGATCGATCGCTTCCCACGGTTGCACACGAGGTACAGCGAGCTCATGCCGTTGACTGCGACACCGACCCACCGCGCGATGTCGCCGATCCCGGGGCGCTCGACCTTAATCACCTCGGCGCCCTGGTCGGCGAGAAGCGCGGCCGCGTACGGGCCCGTCAGCGCGATCGACAGGTCGAGGACGCGCACGCCCTCCATCGGCCCGGTCACCGGTTCACCATCCCTCGCGTGAGCGCATGACGGCAACCTGGGCTCGCCTCGTGCACGCGGTCCGGAGCCCGCATGGACGCGGTCACTGCGAACAAGCAGCCTTCGATGCCCACGTAGAGCGCCAAGCAAACTCCATCAATCTCGTTTGATTGATTGTCAGTCGGGCTGGGTAGGCTCCCACCTCATGGAGCCTGCTGTGGCTGCAGATCCCCCGCAGTTCGTCCGGCTGGTGGCGCATCCCCTGCGGTGGCAGCTGTTGCGGGAGCTGG
>JAPSGP010000218.1 GCA_031177445.1 Acidimicrobiia bacterium | reverse complement strand
AGAACGTGGGCCTGGTGAAGGGGTCGACCGTGCGCGACAACCTCGTGACCGCGCAGTACCTCGAAGCCGATTACTCGACCATCGCGGGGATGCTCGGCGCGCCCCGCACGTTCGCCGCCGAACGTGGGCTGAACGAGCGGGGCGAGGCGATCGCGTCGATCATGGCGCTGGGTGACATCCTCGACCAGCAGGTGGCCGGGCTGCCGTACGGGGTGCTCAAGCGGGTCGAGATCGCGACCGTCCTCGCCACCGACCCCGACGTCCTCCTCCTCGACGAGCCGTCCTCGGGAATGGGCCCGGAGGAGGCGCACGAGCTCGGGAACACGCTGCTCGAGCTGCGGCGAGAGTTCGGGTTGTCGATCGCGATGATCGAGCACCACGTCCCGCTCGTCGTGCGCGTCTGCGACTACGTCTACTGCCTGAACTTCGGCCAGTTGCTCGCCGAAGGCCTCCCCGACGAGGTTCGCAACCATCCGCAGGTCGTGACCGCCTACCTCGGCGAGGATGCCGAGGACCCGAAGCTGCAAGCCGTAGAGGGCCAGCTCGAATCTCTGCTGGACGCCGAGTGATGGCGCTGCTCGAGATCGAAGACCTGCACGTCAGCTACGACAACCCGGTCCTGCTCGGTGTGAGCTTCGAGGTGGAGCAAGGCGAGACCGCGGTGCTGTTCGGCCTGAACGGCGCGGGGAAGACCACGACCGTCTCGACCATTGCCGGCCTCCTCAAACCCGACAAGGGGACGATCCGGTTCAACGGCGACAACATCGCCGGCCGCCCACCCTCACGCCTGGTGCCACGCGGCGTCTCGCTCGTGCCGGAAGGGCGGCGAGTGTTCCCGGCGCTCAGCGTCGCCAACAACCTCCGGCTCGGGTCATGGACCCGGCGAACGCACGGCAAGGAGAACGAGGAGCGGCGCAACCTCGTCTTCGAGTACTTCCCCCGGCTGGCCGAGCGTATGGACCAAGCGGCGGGCACGCTCTCGGGAGGCGAGCAGCAGATGCTGTCGATCGGACGAGCGTTGATGTCGAAGCCGAAGCTGTTGCTCATCGACGAAGCCTCGCTCGGTCTGAGCCCGGCGCTGGCCAAGACCGTCTTCCAGGTGGTCAACCGCATCAACGACGACGGTGTCACCGTGATCATCGTGGAGCAGAACGTGGGCGTCCTTCCGTATGCCGACCGCGTGCTGATCATGGAGAAGGGAACGCTGATCTTCAGCGGAGTCGGCGACGAGATCCAGAACGCCAACCTGCGCGAGAGCTACCTCGGCAAGGCCGCGGAGTAGGAGGAGCAATGAAGATCCGTTGGGGAAGTCTCGGCGGGCAGCTCGCCATCGGCTACATCCTGGCCGGCTTCGTCCTCGTCTTCCTCGGGTGGAACGGAGCTGCGAGCTACGACCGCGTGTCGGCCCAGATGCCCTACGTCGTGTCGGGCGGGCTCGGCGGGCTCGCGCTCGTCGTCGTGGGTGCGGGGCTGATGATCGCCCAGAGCAACCGGGCGGATCGCGCGGCGCTGCAGGCGACGCTCGAGGATCTGCGCGACGCCCTGGATCGCATGTCGGCAGGCGAAGTCGCGACCGCGCCCGTAGCTGCGGGGACGACGTCGTGGACCGCCCCCGACGCGGGCGCAAGCGAAGTCGTCGCCGGTCCGAGTGCCTACCACCGCGCCGACTGCCGGTTGGTCCAGGGGCAGTCGGGTCTCGCCGTGATGACGCTCCTCGCCGCTCGGGACAGTGGCCTCGAGGCGTGCCGCATCTGCATTCCCGCGTAGTCAGGCAGCGCGGACCTGCGGCCTCGCTAGTTGACAGCCTTGGTGTCGGCGTCGCGCAAGCGCTTCGCCATCGCTCGAAGCAGCTTCGAGGCGATGCCGGGCAGCGTCTCGAGCAGCCCGGCGAACTCCCGCTGGCCGAGCACGAGGAGCCGCATGTCGGTGCCGGCGAAGACGGTCGCGGATCGTGGGCCGCGATCGAGGAGGGCGAGCTCGCCGAAGTAGTCACCCGGTCCCAGGGTCGCGATCCTGCGGTTGTGGCGCTTTACCGTCGCCTCGCCGCCGACGATGAGGAAGAACTCGTGGCCCGTGCGCCCCTCGGTGACGAGCTCCTTCCCCGCCTCGACGTCGATCTCGTCGGCGGCGCGGGCAACCTCCTGCAGCTCCTTCTTCGACAGGCCCGCGAACAGCGGGACCGACGCGAGGTGGTCCAGGTACGAGCTCCGAGTCGGCATGCCCGGACTGTAGTTCCCTGGGCCGTGTTACCGCCGGGAGTCGCGCACGTCCCAGAGCGCGAGCAGCGTGCCGAGGACGTCCTCGGCTGCGCCCAGCCCGCCGAGGTGACTCTCGCCCGGTCGCACGTACAGCTCGGCGTCGGGGATGAGGGGGAGCATGTGTACCCCGTGCGCGAGCGGCACGATGTGGTCGGCGTCGCCGTGCCACCATCGGATCGGCACCTTGATGTCGCCCACCGAGAAGCCCCATGGCCGCGTGAACAGGATCAGGTCGTAGACCGGCGCGCGCAGCCCGCGCCGGCTCCCACCGAGGAGATCGTCGAGGAACATCGCCTTGATCTCCGGACGGGCGAAGATCCGGCGGTCACCCTCGGGCGAGAACCTCGCATAGATGTCGAGCCCCGGTGACGCCAGCGGCCGCATCGTCCACACCAGGCTGCTGAGCGCGAGCGAGAGCGGGATCCGAAAACGTTTCACTGCCGCACTGAGCGGCGCGAGCAACCCGACCAGACCGCCCGGCACCGCATCGTCGCCGCGCGCGGGGGCGACGCCGCCGAGGATGCCGCCCGCCACGACCCGCTCCGGCATCGCGTAGGCGCAGGCGAGGACGTACGGGCCCCCGCCGGAGAGCCCGATCATCGCGAGCTCGTCGATGCCGAGATCGTCGATCGCGAGCTCCAGGTCGGCAGCGAAGTCGAGGACGCAGTCGTAGAGATGAGGAGTCGAGTCGCCCACGCCCGGACGATCGATGCCGATCAGCCGGACGTCGAGCTCCTCGGCCGCGATGCGGGCGGCTTCGGGGATCTGGCGCCGTGCGCCCGGCGTTCCGTGGAGCCAGACGATCGGCCGCCCCCGCGGCGGGCCGAACTCGGCGAACCCGAGCTGGCGCCGCTCACGCACGGTGACGACCCCCTCGACCCGCGGAGGTGTGATCATGGGCGGGAGCATTGCGGGCATTTCCGCTGGTCGCAAGCACGCGGGAATGGCTCCTGGTGCGCCATGATTGGACTACCTGACCGGACGTCCGGGCAGGCTGCCAGGGACGGCGCGGCGAGGGAGGGCGATGACGACAACGGATCTCCGCGACGAGCGGGCCCTGGCCGACGAGGCCCCCGCCGCTGGCTTGCGCCGGGCGCCCCATCTCCACCGGGAGCCGCCGCTCACCGTGGCCGGCGTGCTCCTCCGGCACCGATGGACGGTCCCCGCGATCGTGGGCACCTTCGGCGCGCTCGCGTTGGCCGCGGCCTTCTGGGTCACTCTGCTGCGCACGTGGGACGAGCCGGTGCGCAATTGGATCTCGAACAATCGCACCGACTCGCTCGACACCTTCTTCCTGTACGCCACTCGCCTCGGGAGCTGGCAGATGGTCGTCATCGGCCTCGCAGTGCTGCTCGCGATCGCGTGGAGGGCATGCGCGCCGATGGCCGGTCTCCTCGTGGTGGCGACGCTCGCGCGACCGGTGTGCGAGTGGCTCATGAAGGGGGGAATCGGACGTGACCGTCCCGTCGAGGGCGCGCTAGTGGAAAGCGGCGGGCCTTCGTTCCCGAGCGGCCATGTCATGGCGGCGGTGGCGCTCTGGGGGCTCGTGCCCCCGGTCGTCGCCCTGATGACGCGCCGGCGCTCCCTGTGGTGGATCGCGACTGTGGTGTCGGGCGCGATCATCCTCGTCGTCGCCGTGAGCCGCGTGTACATGGGCGTGCACTGGATGTCCGACGTCGTCGGTGCGCTGCTCTTCGGCGCGATCTACCTGCTCGTCATCGAGTGGCTCGCCGACCGCAGCCACCGTCGGTACCCGTGCGCGACGTACGCCGAGGGGTGCGCGGATCGGTGACCACGCTCGACACGGCGCCGGAACCCGCGGCTCCGGTCGAGCGGCCTCGGGGCTCATGGCCGCGCCGGCTGCGGCTCGCCGCGCTGGTCGTGATCGGGGTCGTCGGATGCACGCTGATCTACGGGAACATCGTCCTGATCGGCGCGAGCTGGGCGGCGCGGCCGTTCACTGACCTCGACCGGGTGGAAGGGCTGGCGAACGTGCGCCATCTGATCCGGGTGGACGATCGCGTGTGGCGGGGCGCCGAGCCCGGACCTGAAGGTTTCCAGGAGCTGGCGCGCCACGGTGTGGAGACCGTCGTCGACCTTCGCCCCGACCCACCGAGTCCGAGGGAAGAAGCGCTCCTCCGCTCGCTCGGGATGGCGTCGGTGCACATGCCCGTGACCGACGGACAACCGCCGGCGGCTGACCAGGTCGAGCGGTTCGTCGCCCTCGCGCGCGCGTCCTCGGGGCGTGTGTTCCTCCACTGCGGCGAAGGCGTCGGGCGCGCCGGCACGATGGCCGCGGCCTACAAGGTGACGACCGGACAGGTGAGCTCGCGCACCGCGGTCCGCGAGAGCCTCGCGGTCGGCGTGCTGACCCTGGAGCAGATAGCGTTCGTCGCCGGCCTCGACCGCGGCCGCGTGGACCAGCCCCCCGCGCCGGTCGTGGTCGTCAGCCGCTTTCTCGACAGCCCGCGCCAGCTGTACAACAAATTCCTCTAACGGGGCCGCGTGCTCACGACGCGACTGGTGCCGGGTGCCTGGCTTCGAATCGGCCGGCCAACCTCAACACCGCAATGTTCAACGCCAGCGGCACGCTGTGGTTCACGGGCCAGGCAGGTGTCTACGGCCGTGTTCGGCCGGCGAGCGCCGAGGTGGAGGTCTTCGACGCGCCGGGTGGTCCCGGGCCGTATGGCATCACGGCCACGCCAGCGGGCGACGTCTACTACGCGTCGCTCGCAGGGAGCTACGTCGGGCGCATCGACACCACGACCGGTGTCACCACGCAGCTCGATCCCCCGACCGCCGACCAAGGGACGCGCCGGGTGTGGTCGGATTCGGCCGGGCGCGTCTGGTCGAGCCAGTGGAACGCCGGGCAGGTCGCGGTGTACGACCCGGCGAGCGACGCGTGGAGTGAATGGCGACTTCCGGGCGAAGATCCACAGGCGTACGCCGTGTACGTCGATCGTCACGATGACGTCTGGCTGAGCGACTTCGGCGCCAACGCGCTGGTGCGGTTCGTTCCCGAGACCGAGCACTTCACGGTGTTCCCGCTGCCGAGCGATCCTGGAGACGTGCGCCAGATCCACGGCCGGCGCAACGAGCTCGATGCGCGCCGGATCGAGTCGATCGTCGCTCGAGTGAACGCGGACGGCACGAAGCAGGTCGTCTCGGCGATGTACATCCTCGAGTTCGGCAAGGGCATGAGCGACACACCCGAGATCGCGGGCGATCTCACCACGTGGCACGACCATCAGAACCTCTGTTGGGAGGGAAATCGGCTGGGGGGCCGGCTGGTCGACGGGGTGTGCCAACCCGGCGGGGAGCTCCGCCCGACGCCGCCGATGCTCCACGTGTGGATGGTGCCGCACCCGTGCGGGCCTTTCGCGGGGATCGAGGGTCACGGCGCGGGGTGCGGCCACACGCACTGAGGGCCGTAGCGGTTCGGAACCGGCGAATGCGGGTAGGCCTACCTTCT
>JAPSGP010000217.1 GCA_031177445.1 Acidimicrobiia bacterium | reverse complement strand
GCGATGCAGTCGGCGCCGAGGAGGACCCGGAGCTCGGCGTAGAGGCCGTTGCTGGCGTCGACGAGATAGTCGTCGGCGAGCTGGAGCACGGTCGTCTTGTCGGGGCTCTCGAGCTGGATGTACACGGGGCTCTCCCCTGGATGGGCACGGAGGATGTCGCGCAGGCGGTCGACCCGTTCCCGCGACAGCGCGTTGAGTCGCATCTTGATGCGGACCGGCGGGCCGCTGTCGAGCACGATCTCGGGGCGAGTGATCTCCATGGCGATGATCTTGGGTGCGTCCTCCCGCAGGTCGAGCCGCCCCTTGACGCACACGATGGCGTCGTCGCCCAACAGATGCCCGTAGTTGGTCATCGTCTTCGGGAACACCATCACCTCGAGCGCGGCGCCGAGGTCCTCGAGCACGAACGTGGCCATGAGGTCGCCGCGCTTCGTGTACTTCCGCGACAGCGCCGTGACCACCCCGCCGACCACCCGCATCTCGCCCTCACGGAGCTCCTTCAGCTCGGCGAGGGTGCACTCGACGTGCCGGCCCAGCACCCGTTCCGCGCCCATCAGTGGGTGCTCGCTGACGTAGGTGCCGAGCATCTCCTTCTCGAACGCCAGCCGCTCGCGCTTGCCGAACTCGGTGTCGGGGATGGCGAGGCGCTCGTCGAACCCGTTCGTGTCGGCGGCGTCATCGGTGTCGGCGCCGAACAGGCTCATGATGCCGGCGTCGCGCTCGCGCCGGCGGGCGAGGGTGTGATCGATCACCTGCTCGTGTACCAAGAGGAGACCCTGACGAGGATGACCGAGCGAGTCGAACGCGCCCGACTTGACGAGCGACTCGATCGTTCGCTTGTTCAATGCCTGGGGGTCGACCCGCTCGCAGAAGTCGAAGAAGTCGGTGAAGGCGCCATCGGCGCGCGCTGCCACCAGGTGCTCGACGATGCCCTCGCCCACGTTGCGGACCGCCGACAGCCCGAAGCGGATTGCGCCGTCGCGCACCCCGAAGTCGCTCTCGGACTCGTTGACGTCAGGGACGAGCACGTCGATCCCGAGCTGCCGGCACTCGTTGAGATAGACGGCGGTCTGGTCCTTGTTGGACTTGACGCTCGTGAGCAGGGCGGCGAGGTATTCCACCGAGTGGTTCGCCTTGAGGTACGCGGTTTGGTAAGCGACGTAGCCGTAGCCCACCGAGTGCGACTTGTTGAACGAGTAGTCGGCGAACGGCTCGATGGTGTCGAACATGCTCTCCGCGAACTCGCGCTCGTAGCCGTTGGTCACGCAGCCCTCGACGAACTTCGAGCGCATGCGGGCGATGAGCTTGCGGTCCTTCTTGCCGGTCGCCTTGCGGAGGTTGTCGGCTTCCTCGAGCGTGTACCCGGCGAGCCGCTGCGCCACGCGCATGAGCTCCTCCTGGTAGATCACGAGCCCGTACGTCGGGGCGAGAATGTCCTCGAGGTCGGGGTGGGGATACGTCACCGCTTCCCGGCCGTTCTTGCGGTCGGCGTACTGGTTGTGCCAGTTCTGCGCCATCGGGCCCGGGCGGTACAGGGCAACCAACGCGCAGACGTCCTCGAACGTGGTGGGCGCGAGCGAGCGCATGAGTGCGCGCATCGGCCCACCTTCGAGCTGGAACACACCGACGGAATCGCCTTTGCGCAGCATCTCGAACGTCGGCGGATCGTCGAGCGGGATGTTGTCGATGTCGAGGCGAACCCCCCGTGACGCCTCGACGAGCTCGGCCGTGCGCTCGATGACCGACAGGTTGCGCAGGCCGAGGAAGTCCATCTTCAGCAGCCCGAGGTCCTCGACTCCGTGCATCTCGTATTGCGTGACGATGGGCGAGTCCTCGAGCGGCGCGCCCGGCTCGGGCTTGCGCTGGATCGGCAGGTACTCGGTGAGCGGCTCGCGGGTGATCACGACGGCGGCGGCGTGGATGCCGTCCTGGCGCCGCAGCCCTTCGAGTCCACGGGCGACATCGATCACGCGCTTGGCGTCGGGGTCGACGGCATAGAGCTCGCGCAGCTCGCCGGCGCGCGCATAACCGTCCTCGTGACCGCGAACCTTCTCGAAGCACGCGTTGAGAGGGGTGTCGCGTCCCATGAGCAGCGGCGGCATGAGCTTGGCGATCTTGTCGCCGACGGCCCACGGGTACCCCAGGACCCGTGAAGCGTCGCGCACCGCGGCCCGCGCCTTGATGGTCGAGAACGTGACGATCTGGGCGACGCGGTCCCACCCGTAGCGCTGGGCGGCATAGCGAATCATCTCGCCCCGATAGCGCTCGTCGAAGTCCATGTCGATGTCGGGCATCTGCTTGCGGCCGGGGTTCAGGAAGCGCTCGAACAGCAGGTCGTACCGGATCGGGTCGATGTCGACGATGCGCAGGCAGTAGGCAACGCACGACCCGGCGGCGCTCCCCCGCCCCGGGCCCACCCGGATACCTCGAGACCGCGCGTACCGCACCAGGTCCCAGACGACGAGGAAGTAGGCCGAGAACCCCATCTGCTTGATGACGCCGAGCTCGAACTCGATGCGATCGAGCACGTGCAGCGGCGGCGAATCGGCGTAGCGCTCGCGCGCGCCGTCGAAGGTGAGCTCTCGCAGGTAGGAGTCCTCGTCGTGCCCCTCGGGAACCGGGAACGACGGCAGCTCGGGCTTGCCGAACTCGATCTCGACGTTGGCGCGCTCCGCTATCAGCAACGTGTTGTCGCACGCCTCCGGATGGTCCGCGAACACGTGACGCATCTCGGCCGCGGTCTTCAGATAGAACTCGTCGGCGTCGAACTTGAAGCGGTTCGGGTCTTCGAGCGTCGAACCCGTCTGCACGCACAGCAAGGCTGCGTGCGACTCGGCGTCGTGCTTGTGCGTGTAGTGACTGTCGTTCGTGGCCAGCAGTGGCGCATCCAGCTCGCGCGCCATCTTCACCAGCATCGGGTTGACGGTGCGCTGCTCCGGCAGCCCATGGTCCTGCAGCTCGATGAAGAACGAGTTGCGCCCGAGGACGTCCTGGAACCGCGACGCGTACTCGCGAGCCGTCTCGTAGTTCCCGTTCATCAGTTCCTGGCACACGACGCCGCCCAGACACCCGCTGGTGGCGATCAGGCCGCGACCGTGCTTCTCCAGCAGGTCGTAGTCGACGCGCGGCTTGTAGAAGAAGCCGTCGAGGTAGGCGTGCGACGACACCTTGATGAGGTTGCGGTACCCCTCGTTCGTCTCCGCCAGCAGCGTCAGGTGGTAGATGTCGTGATCGGCACGCCGTGGGCGATCGAAGCGCGACGTCGCGACGAAATACGCCTCCGTGCCGAGGACAGGCGTCAGGCCTGCAGTGCGCGCCGCCCGGTAGAAGTCGAGGACGCCGTACATGTTCCCGTGATCGGTGATGCCGATCGCGGGCTGGCCGTCGGCGGCGGCGGTGGCGACGACGTCGGCGATGCGGGCGGCGCCGTCGAGCATCGAGAACTCGGTGTGCAGGTGCAGATGCACGAACGAGCTCGCCACGAGCGCTCCACCCCCTCCTCGCCATTCCCGGCGCCCTGGTCGGGCGCCATACCTCGCGCCCTGTCGGGCGCCGTACCTCGCGCCCTGCTCGGGCGTTGTCCACAGGCTGTCGAAATCCCTGTGGAGAACTACATCGTTGTAACTCGAACACTACCCGAGCGCCGGTCGGGCGCAAGCCCCTCTTCGCGCCGGCGCGTCAGGCCCGCCCCCGGCCCGCAAGCAAGGGGACGTACATCTCGTCCGGGGTCAACGAGCCGTGCATCGCGACCAGTTTCCACTCCTGGGGGAAGGTCGGGTCGACGAAGCCGACCGGCTCCCGCGCCGCCAGGACGACGTCGCCGATCCGGCGGCCGATCGGGCCTTCGGGCGCGGGCCCCATCCAGCCTTCCCGCAACAGCTCCTCACGCGTGAAGACCCAGGCCGCGTGGCCGAACTGCTCGCGCGCCGCCGCCGCCAGCTCACCGGCGGCCCCGGGGGCGGCATAGAGGTACCGAAAGCGGGCGTCCCCCGCGTAAGTCGCCGTCAGCGGGGCGACGTCGAGGAGCTCGATCCAGTCGCCCGACTCGACGTGGACCTGGCCGTGATCCGACGTGACCAGCAGCGCGGCCGACGGTGGCAGCGCCTCGAGCATCGACCCCACCAGGCGGTCGACGGCCTGCAGCTCCAGCTCGTAGAACTCGTTGTGCAGTCCGTACTCGTGGGCAACCGTGTCCAGATACGGGTAGTAGCCGTACACGAATCGCTCGCCGCTCGCGACGAGGCGGCGGCAGTGCTCGATCAGGGTGGAGACGGCGTTCCAGCCGATGAACCGCGCCCCTCGCAGCTGGGCTTCGGTGAAGCCCGTATGGCGGAACTCGCTGCGGGTCACAACTGGTACCGACCGCCCCAGGAACGAAGTGTGGCGCTGGACCTCGAACGGGTCCGGCGGGCGCCGGCCGCCGGACTGCCAGCGCAGCACGTTCAGCACCTCGTCGTGCATCCGCATCCTGAAGCCGACCAGCCCGTGCTGGGTGGGGGCGAGCCCAGTGGCGAGCGACGTCAGCGCGCTCGCGGTCGTCGACGGCGCCACGGTCGTGATCGGTCCGCCGTCGAGCGTGTCGATCACCGGCAGCAGGCTCCGGTGCGCCTCGATCGCGTTCCACCCGAGGCCGTCGAGCACCACCAGCACGATGGACCTCGCCCCCTCGAGCGCCTCCGGGAGCCACGCCACCTCGCGCCCACCCACCAGTGCCGGTATCAGTCCCGCGATCGACGCGCCGCCGTATTCGGGCCGGACCGGCTCCATCGGGGGAGGCTACGCCCGCCCTCGTCCCGTTGCGCGCCGCCGGTGTCGAAACGTGGGACCATGGCAATCCATGAAGGTCTCGACCCGCGGCGACTACGCGGCCCGGGCACTCCTGTCATTGGCCCTGCACGGTGACGAGCGCCCGACATCCGTCAAGGAGATCGCCGAGCGCACCGATCTCCCCCAGCCCTACCTCGAACAGATCCTGCTCTCTGTCAAGGGAGCGGGCCTCGTGCGCTCCAAGCGAGGCGTCGGCGGGGGGTACGTGCTCGCTCGCCCGCCCCGCGAGATCACCCTCGCCGACATCCTCGCCGCCGTCGACGGCCCGCTCACCACCGTGATGGACGAGCACGACCACTGCGAAGGCCATTGCGTGCTGCAGGAGATCTGGGTGTGGGTGTCCGACGACATGCGTCAGCGGCTCGAGGGCATCACGTTGGCCGAGCTCGTCGAGCGGACTCGCGTCGGTCATCCGGAGGCGACGGCGCGGACCGGCTAGCGCGAGCCGGCGCCGCTCGATTCGATCGTCTCGAGCACGTTCGCGAGCTCAGGTGGCAGCGGATCCTCCAGCTCCAGGCGCGCGCCCGTCGCCGGGTGGGCAAAGGCGAGACGGGTCGCGTGCAGGAACGGGCGATCGAGGCGAAGCGGTGCTCTCGTGCCTCCGTACGCGGCGTCGCCGACGACCGGGTGGCCGACCGCGCTGAGGTGCACGCGGATCTGGTGGGTGCGGCCGGTCTCTAGCCGGCACTCGAGCAGGCTGACCTCCGGCGTGTCGTACTCGCGCTGCACGTCGAAGCCGGTGCGAGCCTCGCGACCGCGTTCGCGTACCGCCATCCGTATCCGCCGTGCCTGCGAGCGCGCGATCGGCGCGTCGATCACCCCGCGCGGCGCGTCGAGCGTTCCCCAGACGAGCGCGAGGTAGACCCTTTCGATCTCGCGCTCGCTCAGCGCCGTCACGAGGCGGTCGTACG
>JAPSGP010000500.1 GCA_031177445.1 Acidimicrobiia bacterium | reverse complement strand
AGTTGACCGCGAAGAGCCGCTCGACGTCGTCGGCGGTCGTCGCGGCCGCGTTCCGGTGGATGCTGATGCCGGCGTTGTTCACGAGGATGTCCACCCGCCCCAGCCGTTCCTCGGTGGCGCGCACGATCCCTTCGCACGCCTCGCGCCCAGACACATCGACGGCGTGGGCGAACGATTCGGGGGAGTGCGTGCGGCAGGCGTCGACGACCTCGGCCAGCCGTTCGGCGCGGCGAGCGACGGCGACGACCGTCGCACCGCGTCGGGCAAGGTCGGTGGCGACCACCGCGCCGATCCCCGACGACGCCCCGGTGACGATCGCCGCCCGCCCGTCGATCTTCACGTATCGAGGCTACCGAGCACGGCAATAGGATGATCTCGATGGTCGACGAACTCGGGTACCTCGCATTCGACGCCGACAACCACTACTACGAAGCGATCGATGCCTTCACCCGGCACCTCGATCCGAAGCTCGGTCCCCGCATCGTGCAGTGGGCCGAGATCGAGGGCCGCAAGTACCACGTGATCGGCGGGCGAGTGAGCCGGGCCGTGGTCAACGCCACGTTCGACCCGGTCGCCAAGGCGGGCGCGCTGTCCGACTACTTCCGCGGCAACCCCGAGGCCAAGAGCCCGCTCGAGTTCCTGCGCGAGCACGAGCCGATTCGCCCCGAGTACCGCGATCGCGACGTGCGCCTTGCCACGATGGACGAGCACGGGCTCGAGTTCGTGTGGTTGTTCCCGACGCTCGGGATGATCTACGAGGAACTGCTCGTCGACGATCCCGAAGGGGTCGGGATCATGTTCCGCGCCTTCAACCGCTGGCTGGAGGATGACTGGGGCTTCGCCTACAAGGGCCGCATCTTCGCCGCGCCCTACATCTCGCTCGCCGACCTCGACGTCGCGGTGAGCGAGCTCGAATGGTCGCTCGACCGCGGCGCCCGCACGGTCGTCATGCGCCCGGCCGCGCCCCGGACCCGGCTCGGCGCCCGCCCGCCCGCGGACCCGATGTTCGATCCGTTCTGGGCGCGCGTGAACGAGGCCGGGATCACGGTGGTCGTGCATGCGGGCGACAGCGGATACTCGTCGCAGGGTTACGCCAAGGACGGCTTCGCGGCAACCTTCGAAGGCGCGGGGCGCCCGTCGATCAAGTACCTGAACATCGAGCGCGCCGCCTACGACTTCCTCGCGTCGCTGATCTTCGACGAGCTGTTCGTGCGCTTCCCCAACGTGCGGGTGGCGTCGGTCGAGAACGGCTCGGAGTTCCTGCCCGACCTGTTCCGCAAGCTGGCGTCGACGAACCGCAAGCTTCCCGGGTTCTTCAAGGAGGACCCGCGCGACACCTTCCGTCGCCACATCTGGATCAACCCGTTCTGGGAAGACGACCCCTACGAGATCGCCGACCTCGTCGGCACCGATCGCGTGATCTTCGGCTCTGACTGGCCCCACATCGAGGGCATGCCGAAGCCGCTCGACTACACCGCCGAGCTCAAGGAGCTCGACGACGCCTCGAAGCGCCGCATCCTGCGCGACAACGCCCTCGAGCTGAACGAGCTCCGCCCCGCCTGATCGCGGCCCCGCTGATCCCGAACGTGGGCAGCGCGTCGCGTCAGCGCGACATCCTGCCCACTTTTGGCATCGCTGCGCGTCGGACAGAATGCGGGCCGCGACGACGGCGGCTTTGCCGACCGGTGTCGCAGGAGCCCAAGCCTGGGAGGGCGACCAAAGGAGGCAGATGCTTTCCCGCTTCGACGACTTCCCGCTCCAGCAGACGCCGGCCCCGCTCGCCCGGCCGGGCACGTCCGACCGCAACGCGTACGGCCGCTACTGGTTCGGCGGCGCCCATCGTGCCGCCGAGTTCCAGATCGGCGGCGCGTTCGGCCGCTACCCGAACCTCCGGGTGCAGGACGCGTCGGTCTCGATCTCCCACGACGGCATGCAGCAGTCGTTCCACGCCTCGCGTCTCGCGCCCGACGATCCCGCCGACCTGACCGTCGGCCCGCTGCGGCTCGAGATCACGGCGCCCCTGCGCGCGCTGCGCATCGTGGTCGAGCCCAACGACACCGGCATCACCTGCGACCTGCGCTGGCGGGCGCGCACCGGCGCGCTGCTCGAGGACCACACGGTCATCGAGGACGGGCTGCTCACCACTGTCGACATGTCGCGCTTCGTGCAGTTCGGCAGCTGGGAAGGCACCTTCGCAGTCGACGGCGACGTCACCCGGTTCGTGCACGACGAGGTCATCGGCGTGCGCGACCGCTCCTGGGGCATCCGCCCCGTCGGCACGCAGCCCCCCGGCCGACGGGGCGGATGCCCCAGGAGCGGTC
>JAPSGP010000216.1 GCA_031177445.1 Acidimicrobiia bacterium | reverse complement strand
GTCTACGAGAAGCTGGGGTTCACCCCCGAGAACGTCGCCGACCACGTGCGCCGGTTGGTGCGGTGAGGGCGCGGTGAGGGTCGCGATCGCTGCCGATCACGCCGGGCTCCCGATGCGACCGCGCGTAGCCGACACGGTGCGCGCCGCCGGCCACGACCCGCTGCTGCTCGGTCCCGACGTCGCCCCACCCGAGGGCATCGACTACCCGCTGATGGCCAAGCTGGTGGGCGACGCGCTGGCCGCCGCTGAAGCCGAGCGCGGGATCCTTGTCTGCGGCAGTGGCGCCGGGGTCACCATCGCCGCCAACCGGCTGCCCGGTGTCCGCGCCGCGTATGCGGCCGACTACTACACGGGCCATCAGATGGTCGAGCACGACCACGTCAACGTGCTGACGCTCGGCGCCCGGGTCATGGGTCCCGAGGTCGCAGCCGAGATCGTCACCGCCTTCGTCAACGCGGTGCCCAGCACCGAGGCACGCCACCTGCGCCGCTTGGGCGAGGTGCTGAACTTCGAAAGGGAACGCAGCATGAACGCCGCCACCAACCTGCACGACGCCGGCCAGAGCCTGTGGCTCGACAACATCACGCGCGAGCTGGTCACCAGCGGCACGCTCGCCAGCTACATCGCCGACCTGGCCGTCACCGGGCTCACGTCGAACCCGACGATCTTCGACAAGGCGATCACCGGGAGCACCGACTACGACGACCAGGCTCGGGAGCTCCTGGCCGCCGGCACGGACGTCGAGCCGCTGTTCTTCGAGCTCGCGCTCGCCGACCTGACGAAGGCCGCGAGCCTCTTCCGGCCGACGTGGGACGCGACCGGCGGCGTCGACGGGTGGGTTTCGCTCGAGGTCTCACCCGAGCTCGCGCACAACACCGACACCACGGTGTCCGAGGCCAAAGCGCTCCACGCCAAGGCAGCGACGCCGAACCTTTTCATCAAGGTGCCCGGCACGCCCGAAGGCATCCCCGCCATCGAGGAGCTCGTCTTCGCCGGAGTGCCGATCAACGTGACCCTGCTGTTCTCGCGCGAGCACTACCTGGCCGCGGCGGACGCGTACCTCCGGGGGCTGGAGCGCCGCCGCGACACCGGGCTCGAGTTGAAGGTCGGCTCGGTCGCGTCGGTCTTCATCTCCCGCTGGGACGTAGCCGTCGCCGACGAGGTGCCCGACGAGCTGCGGGGCAAGCTCGGCATCGCCATCGCCGAGCGCACGTACAAGGCGTACCGCGACCTGCTGTCGTCGGACCGGTGGGCGAAGCTGGCGGCCGCCGGAGCACAACCGCAACGGCTGCTGTGGGCGAGCACCGGCACCAAGGATCCGAAGCTGCCCGACACCTACTACGTCCACGCGCTGGCGTCGGAGCTGACGATCAACACGATGCCGCAGAACACGCTGCTCGCGTTCGGCCAGCACGGGTCCGTCGGTGAGCTGTTGCCCGCTGACGGCGGCGATGCCGAAACCGTCCTCGCGCAGTTCGCCCAGGACGGAATCGACCTCGAGGCCTTGGCCACGAAGCTCCAGACCGACGGTGCCGACGACTTCGTGAAGTCCTGGAAGGAAGTCCTTGCCAGCATCGCATCCAAGGCCGACCAGCTCCGCAAGGCCGGCTGACACCGTCGATGCGTTCATGGACCGGGCTCTTCCGGTCGATGAACGCATCAAAAGAGAAGAGGGGATCGCCACATGCAACTGGGGATGATCGGACTGGGGCGCATGGGCGCCGGATTGGTGCGGCGGCTCCAGCGCGCCGGGCACGAGTGCGTCGTCTACGACGTCAACGAGGCGGCGGTGAAGGAGCTGGAAAGCGATGGCGCCACCGGGTCGTCGTCCCTGGCCGACTTCGCGTCGAAGCTCACGAAGCCTCGTGCCGCCTGGGTGATGGTGCCGGCCGCGTTCACGGGCGACACCGTGTTCCAGCTCGCCGACGTGTTCGAGCCCGACGACATCATCATCGACGGCGGGAACTCCTACTACCGCGACGACATCGCGCGCGCCGCGAAGCTGAAGGACAAGGGCATCCACTACGTCGACGTCGGCACCAGCGGTGGCGTGTTCGGGCGCGAGCGCGGGTTCTGCCTGATGATCGGGGGCGAGGACAAGGTCGTGCAGCACCTCGACTCGATCTTCGCCACCATCGCCCCCGGCGTCGACGCCGCGCCGCGCACGGAAGGGCGCACCGGCGCGCCCACCCCGGCCGAGAACGGCTATCTCCACTGCGGACCGAACGGCGCCGGTCACTTCGTGAAGATGGTCCACAACGGCATCGAGTACGGGATCATGGCCGCGTACGCCGAGGGATTGGGCATCCTGCAGCGGGCGAACGCGGGCAAGCACACCCAGGAGCAGGACGCG
Organism: Acidimicrobiia bacterium; assembly: GCA_031177445.1. Classification (GTDB taxonomy): domain Bacteria; phylum Actinomycetota; class Acidimicrobiia; order IMCC26256; family JACDBD01; genus JAPSGP01. The sequence continues at coordinate 3,396 of JAPSGP010000216.1, read as the reverse complement.
GAGACGGCGCCGCTCGAGCACCCCGAGTTCTACCAGTACGACCTGAACCTCCCCGACGTCGCCGAGGTGTGGCGGCGGGGCAGCGTGATCGCCTCGTGGCTGCTCGACCTCACCGCGCACGCGTTCCACCTCTCGCCGGACCTGTCGGACTTCGAGGGGCGCGTCTCCGACTCCGGTGAGGGCCGCTGGACCCTCATCGCCGCCATCGACGAGGGCGTGCCTGCCACCGCCATCGGGTCGGCGCTGTTCAACCGGTTCAGCTCGCAGGGCCACGCCGAGTTCGAGGACAAGATCCTCTCGGCCATGCGCAAGGAGTTCGGTGGGCACGTCGAGAAGCAGACGTGATGAGCGACGACGCACCCCAGCATTCCGACGCGTTCGTCTTCTTCGGCGCGACCGGCGATCTCGCCAACAAGCAGATCTTCCCGGCGCTCTACGCGATGACGAAGCGGGGCACGCTCGGAATCCCGGTCATCGGCGTCGCGTTCCAGCACTGGACCCTCGACGATCTCCGCAAGCGAGCCCACGACAGCATCACCGCGCACGGCGGGATCGACGACCAGCAAGCATTCGACCGGCTCACGCAGTCGCTGCGCTACATCGACGGCGACTACTCCGATCCGGCGACGTTCGAGGCGCTGGCCAAAGCGCTGCACGAAGTGGGCGCCAAGCGGCCCGCGCACTACCTTGCCATCCCGCCAAGCCTGTTCCCCACCGTGGTCGAAGCGCTGGGCAAGACCGGTAGCGCCCGGCACGCGCGGGTCGTCGTGGAGAAGCCGTTCGGTCGCGACCTCGCGACGGCGCAGGAGCTCAACCGTGTCCTGCACACCGTGTTCCCCGAATCGTCGATCTTCCGCATCGACCACTACCTCGGCAAGGAGCCGATCGAAAACCTGCTCTACTTCCGGTTCGCCAACTCGTTCCTCGAACCGATCTGGAACCGCAACTATGTCGAGAGCGTCCAGCTCACGATGGCGGAGAACTTCGGCGTAGAGGACCGCGGCCGTTTCTACGAGGAGGTCGGCGCGCTGCGCGACGTGGTGCAGAACCACATGCTGCAGGTGGCCGCACTCCTCGCGATGGAGCCCCCGGTCGGCGGCGGCGACGAATCGACGCGCGACGAGAAGGAGAAGGTGTTCCGGTCCATCCGCACGCTGGGACCGACGGATCTCGTACGGGGCCAGTACATCGGCTACCGCGACGTGGACGGCGTGGCGAGCGATTCCGACGTCGAGACCTTCGCCGCCGTTCGCCTGTTCCTGGACTCATGGCGCTGGGACGGCGTGCCGTTCTTCATCCGTGCCGGCAAAGAGCTGCCGATCACCGTGACCGAGGTGCTGGTCAAGCTGCGCAAGCCGCCGCAGCAGGTGTTCGCCGAGGAACAGATCGATCCCGACGACACCAACTACCTCCGATTCCGGCTCGGACCCGACAACATCGCGATCGCACTGGGAGCGCGGGAGAAGACGGCCGGCGAATCGTTCGTCGGCCATCCGGTCGAGCTGTACCTGTGCGAGAACATGGTCGACGAGATGGCTCCCTACGAGCGCCTGCTCGGCGACGCGATGGCGGGCAAGGCCATGCTCTTCGCTCGCGAGGATGCGGTCGAGGAGGCGTGGCGGGTGGTCGACCGGGTGCTCACGGACCACGGCACGGCGCACCCCTACGAACGCAAGACGTGGGGGTGCTCCGAGGCGACCGCGCTCCTTCCGGAAGGTGAGTTCTGGCACGACCCGCAGCCTTGACCGCCGCCTCGGTCGCCCGCCTCTCGCGCATGAGCTTCGACCTGTGGCTGGTCCGGCACGGCGCGACCGAGTGGACCGCCACCGGGCAGCACACCGGGCGCACGGATGTCCCACTCACGGCCGAGGGTGAGAAGCAGGCCCGAGCCCTCGGCCAGCTTCTGAACGGGCATGCGTTCGCGCTCGTCTTGTCGAGCCCGATGCAGCGGGCATTGGAGACGTGTCGGCTCGCAGGTCACGGCGACGACGTCGTCGTCACCGACGACCTTCGCGAGTGGGACTACGGCGACTACGAGGGCCGCACCACCGCCGACATCCGCGAGAAGCGGCCCGGTTGGGTCGTCTGGGACGGCGTTCCCAACGGCGAGACCGTCGAGCAGGTCGGTGCACGGGTTCAGCGCGTGATCGATCGGGCGGCCTCCGCGGGCGGCGATGTCGTCGCGTTCGCGCACGGGCACTGCCTTCGCATCCTGACCGCCTGCTGGCTCGGGCTGCCACCGGTCGACGGGCGCCTCTTCGGCCTCGACACCGCGACCGTCAGCGTCCTCGGCTACGAGCGCGAGCAACGGGTGATCAGAAGCTGGAACCTCAGCGGCTCTCGCTGAGCCGCAGCGCGCCAGCTGGCTGAACCGGCCCCCGGAATGGGTAGGGCCTCCCTCGGGTTGGGCAGCAAGAAGGGAGGCGCCATGGCGGACGAGGACGTGCTGTCGGCGATCCAGCAGCTCGCCGACGAGGAGCACGCGCTGTACGAGCGCCATGCGGCCGGGGGCCCGCTGAGCGGGGAGGAGCACGGCCGGCTCCGAGAGCTCGAGATCCGGCTCGACCAGTGCTGGGACCTGTTGCGCCAGCGGCGGGCCCGCCGTGAGTACGGCCAGGACGCCGCCGACGCCGCCGTCCGGAGCGAGTCGACGGTCGAGGACTACCAGCAGTGAGAGCGCTCGTCGCCGCGCCCGAGAACTCGGGGAACGTCGAGCTGCGCGAGGTCGGCACTCCGCCGCCTCGCGAGCACGAGGCACTCGTCTCTGTTCGGGCCGCGTCGTTGAACCGGGGCGATCTGCACCTCCTGGGACGGGCCGAGGCCGGGTGGCGGCCGGGTTCCGACATCGCGGGCGTCGTCGAGCGACGGGCGCCCGACGGCTCGGGTCCCGGCGCAGGAGCGCGGGTCGTGGGGCTCGTCCCCGACGGCGGCTGGGCCGAGCTCGCGGCCGTCGACACCCGGATGCTCGCTCCCATTCCCGAGGAGCTGGACTTCGCAGCCGCGTCCACGCTCCCGGTGTCCGGCCTCACCGCGAGGCGCGGGCTCGCCGCGGGTGGGCTCAACGACCGCAAGCGCGTACTGGTCACCGGAGCGACGGGCGGGGTCGGAACGTTCGCGGTCCAGCTCGCGGCCCACGCGGCCGCCAGCGTGACCGCCGTGGTCAGCAGACCCGAGCGGGGCGAGCGGCTGCCGGCACTCGGCGCGCAGCACGTCGTCGTCGGGATGCCGGAGAACGGTGCCTTCGACGTGATCATGGAATCCGTCGGCGGCGACTCGCTGGCGGCAGCCTTACGACTGGTCGCACCGAACGGGGCCGTCGTGTCCTACGGGAACTCGTCGCACGCGGTCACCACCTTCGACGTCGACGACTTCTTCCCGAAGATCTTCGGGAAGAAG
>JAPSGP010000499.1 GCA_031177445.1 Acidimicrobiia bacterium | reverse complement strand
CACGTGCACGCCTGACTGGCGACCGGTCGTCACCCGGTCGCGTGGGGCGAGGAAGCGCGGGCTGCCCGCCACGCCCAGATAGGCGCGCCGGACGCGGCCGTCGCGCATCAAGGCGCTGATGATCCGGTGGGTGGCGCCGTTGATCGGGACCGCGAGCCCCAGCCCGATGCCGGCGACCGCGGTGTTGACGCCCACGACGCGGCCGCGCCGGTCGCCGAGCGCGCCACCCGAGTTGCCGGGGTTGAGTGCCGCATCCGTCTGGATGACGTTCTCCACGACGCGCGTCGCCGATCCGGCTCGGGTCGGCAGCGAGCGGCCGAGGGCGCTGACGACACCGGCCGTGACCGAGCCCATGAGCCCCAAGGGGCTGCCGACGGCGATGACGAGCTCCCCGACGCGTAGGCCGTCGGCATCGCCCAGCTCCGCCGCGGGAGTGCCGCTGGCGCGGATCCGCACGACCGCGAGGTCGGACAGGCGGTCGGAGCCGACCACTTCGAAGTCGACCTCGCGTCCGTCCGCCAGGCTCGTCGTGCCATAGCTCCCGCGGCCGAGGACGTGCGCCGAGGTGAGCGCGAACCCGTCGGGGGTGATGACGACACCCGAGCCGGTGCCGCCACGGTTCCGTTCACTCGCAAGGCGCAGCTGGACCACGGAGGGGAGGAGGCGATCTGCCACCAAGGTGACCACCGCCGAATAGGCGTCGAGCGGGTCGCGATCGTCAGGCACGATTACAAGATTACAACGCTCGGATCGCCTAGCGGACGGGCTCCTCCACCTCCACGTAGCCGCCATCCGCGGTCTGGACGATGTGCTCGGCTGCCGGCGCCGCCTCGGGGATCCCGGCCGCCGGCCCTTGTGCCTGCAACTCCTTGCACAGGCGGTAGGTCAGCAACCCGGCGACGATCGGCGCGACGATCGCGGCCGCTCGCAGGACGTACGTGATCACGTTCACCGACACGTCGAAGCGAGCCGCCAGGACGTCGTTGCCGCCGGCGACGAACAGCACGAGGTAGAAGGCGAGCGCGGCGACGCCGATCGACGTTCGCACCGGGCGATCGCGCGGCCGGTCGAGCACGTGGTGCTCGGCTCGATCATGGGTGAACCGGGCTTCGAGGAACGGCCACGCGTACAGCAGCATGAACGTGACGCTGGGGATGAGGACACCCGAGAAGAACAGGGTCGGGATCTCGAAGCCGAAGGCCCGGATCTCCCACGGGGGGAACAGGCGCAGCGAGCCTTCGAGCCAGCCGACGTACCAGTCGGGCTGTGAGCCGGAGCTCACGTCCGCGACCTCGAACGGGCCCCAGATCCACACCGGGTTGACCTGCGCGAGCCCGCCCAGTGCGGCGCAGGCCGCGAAGACCAAGAAGAACAGTCCGAGGGTCTTGGCGACGAACGTCGGCCACAGCCGCGCGCCGACCACGTTGCGGTCGGTTCGACCCGGACCGGCGTACTGCGTGTGCTTGTGCCGGACGAGGATTGCCAGGTGCGCCACCAGCAGGCCGGTGATGGCGGCCGGAACGATGAGGATGTGGATCACGAAGAAGCGCGTGATCGTGTCGGTGCCCGGGAACCCGCCGCCGAAGATCAGGAACGCAGTCCACACGCCTACGAGTGGGACCGACAGGACGACGGAGTAGGCGATGCGCAGGCCGGTACCCGAGAGCTGGTCGTCGGGAAGTGAATAGCCGGTGAACCCGTTGGCGATGGCGAGGACGAGCAGCGTCACGCCGACGATCCAGTTGATCTCGCGGGGCCGTCGGAACGCACCCGTGAAGAAAATCCGCATGAGGTGCGCAACGATCGCGCCGACGAAGAGCAGCGCCGCCCAGTGGTGGATCTGGCGCATGACGAGTCCGGCGCGCACGTCGAAGCTGATGCGCAGCACCGACTCGTATGCCTGCGACATCGCCACGCCCTTCAGCGGGACGTAGCTCCCGTCGTAGGTGACCTCCTTGCTGCCGGGCACGAAGAAGAACGTCAGGTACACGCCCGTGAGCAGCAGGATGACGAACAGGTACAGCGCGACCTCGCCCAGCATGAACGACCAGTGGTCGGGGAACACCTTGTTGAGGGTGGCGCGGGCGACCCTAGAGGTCCCAAGTCGTTCGTCGATCCAGCGGGCTAGGCGGCGGATGATCATCGCCCGCGGTTCCAGAAGCCGGGCCCGATGGGCTCTTCGTAGTCGCTCTGCGAACGCAGGAAGCCGTCATCGTCGATCATCAGCGGGAGTTGGGGCAGCGGTCGCGTCACCGGGCCGAACGAGACCGACGCCGCGTCCGGCACGTCAAACGTCGACTGGTGGCACGGGCACAGCAACTTCTTG
>JAPSGP010000498.1 GCA_031177445.1 Acidimicrobiia bacterium | reverse complement strand
CGGCTTCGAGTCCGCCGGCCAGCACATCGGGCTGGTGCCGGGCGGCGGGCCGCAGGGCATGACCTCACCGGTGGCCTACTGGCACGTGCCGGACCTCGAGGCGAAGCTGGCCGAGGTGACCGCTGCGGGTGCCACCGTGAAGGAGCCCGCGCACGACGTCGGTGGCGGCCGCCTGGTGGCCACCGTGACCGACCCCGATGGCAACGTCCTCGGGCTGCTTCAGGACCGATGAGCACGACCACGAAGACGGCCAAGAAGACGGCCAAGAAGACGGCCACGCCGTCGTCTGCGCTGCAGGTTGCCGACCGTCACGATGTGATCCGCGTGCAGGGCGCGCGCGTGAACAACCTCAATGACGTCAGCGTCGAGCTCCCGAAGCGCCGGCTGACGGTGTTCACCGGCGTCTCCGGGTCCGGCAAGAGCTCGCTGGTGTTCGACACGATCGCCGCCGAGTCACAGCGGCTGATCAACGAGACGTACAGCGCCTTCGTGCAGGGCTTCATGCCGACGCTGGCGCGGCCCGAGGCCGACGCGCTCTTCGGTCTGACGACCGCGATCGTCGTCGGCCAGGAGCGGATGGGCGCCAACCCCCGCTCCACGGTCGGCACCGTGACCGACGCCCACGCGATCCTGCGGGTCCTGTTCAGCAGGCTGGGGTCACCGCACGTCGGTCCTCCTACCGCCTTCTCGTTCAACGTCCCGACGCGGAAGGCGAGTGGGTCGATGACCGTCGACAAGGGCAAGGGGGAGCGGATCGTCGTCCGCAACGTCGTCTACCACGGCGGCATGTGCCCGCGCTGCGAAGGCCGCGGCACGGTCTCCGACATCGACCTCTCCGCGTTGTACAACGACAGCAAGTCGCTGAACGAGGGCGCGCTCACGATCCCCGGTTACAGCATGGACGGCTGGTACGGCCGCATCTTCCGCGGCTGCGGCTTCTTCGACCCGGACAAGCCGATCCGCAAGTTCACCAAGAAGGAGCTCCGCGACCTGCTCCACAAGGAGCCGACCAAGATCAAGGTCGACGGGGTCAACCTGACGTACGCGGGGCTGATCCCGACGATCCAGAAGTCGATGCTCTCCAAGGACCCCGAGGCGATGCAGCCGCACATCCGGGCGTTCGTGGAACGGGCGGTGACGTTCACGGCCTGCCCCGACTGCGGCGGGACGCGGCTCAGTGAGGCAGCCCGGTCGTCGCAGATCCAGGGGATCAACATCGCCGATGCGTGCGCGATGCAGATCACCGACCTGGCCGAGTGGATCCGCGGCCTCGACGAGCCGTCGGTGGCGCCGCTGCTGACGGCGCTGGGGGAGAACCTCGACTCCTTCGTGGAGCTCGGGCTCGGCTACCTCAGCCTGGACCGCCCGTCCGGCACGCTCTCGGGCGGGGAGGCGCAGCGCATCAAGATGCTCCGGCACCTCGGGTCGTCCCTGACCGACGTCACCTACGTCTTCGACGAACCGACCATCGGCCTGCACCCACACGACATCCAGCGGATGAACGACCTGCTGGTGCAGCTACGCGACAAGGGCAACACGGTGCTGGTGGTCGAGCACAAGCCGGAGACGATCGCGATCGCCGACCACGTCGTCGACCTCGGTCCCGGCGCCGGCACTGCCGGTGGCGAGGTGGTCTTCGAGGGCACCGTCGACGGGCTTCGGGGCACGGCGACGGTCACCGGTCGGCACCTGGATGACCGGGCCTCATTGAAGGACACCGTGCGGACGCCCGGCGGCCTGCTTCCGGTGCGCGGCGCCACCACCCACAACCTGCAGCACGTCGACATCGACATCCCGCTCGGCGTGCTGGTCGTCGTCACCGGGGTGGCGGGCTCGGGCAAGAGCTCGCTGATCCACGGCTCGGTGTCCCCGCGCGATGGCGTCGTGTCGATCGACCAGAGCGCCATCAAGGGCTCCCGGCGCAGCAACCCGGCGACGTACACCGGACTGCTCGACCCGATCCGCAATGCGTTCTCGAAGGCCAACGGCGTGAAGCCGGCGCTCTTCTCGGCCAACTCGGAGGGCGCCTGCCCGACGTGCAACGGCAACGGGATCATCTACACCGAGCTCGGGTTCATGGAGACGGTGGCGACGCCGTGCGAGGACTGCGGCGGCAGGCGATTCCAGGCCTCGGTGCTGGAGCTTCGCTTCGGCGGCCTCAACATCGCCGAGGTCCTCGAGCTCCCGGTGTCCGAGGCGTTGACCCTCTTCTCCGAGGGCGAGGCGAAGACGCCGGCGGCGGCCACGATCCTCGCCCGCCTGGACGACGTCGGACTCGGGTATGTCAGTCTCGGCCAGCCGCTCACGACGCTCTCCGGCGGCGAACGGCAGC
>JAPSGP010000215.1 GCA_031177445.1 Acidimicrobiia bacterium | reverse complement strand
TGCCCGTCCTCACGGACCTCGGTGTCGAGTGTGACTGGTGCGGCCATCGTTGATCTTCTCAGATAAACCTTTGCTAGACAATATTTGACGAAGAAAGCATTGCTGCTAAGCTGATTTCTGCGGAAAGTATTTCCATGGAAATTATAGAGGCCCCGCCGGCGACAGTGCGGCGGGAGCAGTCAGGAGGAAGCAGCGATGACCATCCAGACCCTGAAGCAGGAGATCCCGGCCGGCGCCTGGACCGTCGACCCGGTCCACTCCACGGTGCGGTTCGAGATCACCCACAACGGCGTCTCGACCTTCGGCAGCGACTTCGGCGAGTTCGATGCCCGCCTGATCGGCGGCGAGGAGCCTCGCCTAGAGGGCTCGGTGCAGGTCGAGAGCATCGAGATCGCGGAGGAGCAGTTCAAGGGCCACCTCCTCTCGCCCGAGTTCTTCGACGCGGCGCGTTATCCGGAGCTGCGCTTCAGCTCCAGCGAGCTATGGCTCGACGAGGACGGCGCGGTCGAGCTGCGAGGCGAACTGGAGATCCGCGGCGAGCGCCGCGAGGTCGAGGCGAGCGGCCGAGTTGCCCACCTCGGCGCCGACATGGCCGGCGGCGAGCGGATCGGGCTCTCGCTCGAGAGCGCCGTGGACCGGCACGACTACGGCATCGACTGGAACGCAGAGCTGCCGAGCGGCGGCCGGGTGCTCGAGGACGAGGTGCGGATCATGGTCGAGCTCGAGCTCGTGCCCGAGGACTCCTAGCGATGCGAGTCCTCGGCATATCGGGAAGCCTGCGCCGGGACTCGCTCAACAGCGCCCTCCTGCGGGCGGCCGCCGAGCGGCTGCCCGCGGGGGCGCAGCTGGTGACCTTCGAGCGCCTCGCAGCGGTGCCCCCCTATAGCGAGGACGCCGAGCGGGATCCCGCTCCGGAGGCCGTCGCAGAGCTGCGCCAGGCGATCCGCGCGGCGGATGCGGTGCTGATCGCCACCCCCGAGTACAACCACTCGCTCCCCGGCCAGCTCAAGAACGCGCTCGATTGGACCTCGCGACCGGCCGGCCAGAGCGCCCTTAACGGCAAGCCCGCCGCGGTGATCGGCGCCTCGAAGAGCATGTTCGGGGCGGTCTGGGCGCAGGCCGAGCTGCGCAAGGTGCTGGGTGCGATGGGCGGCCGGGTGATCGAGGCGGAGCTGCCGGTCGCCCAGGCGCACGAGCTCCTATCCGACGGTCGACTGCGGCTCCCGGCCGAACTCGGGAGGGACCTCGACGGAATTCTCGCCGAGCTGCTCGACGCGGCCGAGCAGGAGCGCAGCGCGGCAGCCGAGCGTCTGCCGCTCGCGGCCTGAATAAACCGGGCCTACGCAGCGGGCAGGGCGTAGAACGCCACCGCCGCGAAATGCGCCGCCGCGGCGCCGATCACGAACAGGTGGAAGATCTCGTGGTAGCCGAAGACGGTCGGGTTCGGGTTCGGGCGCTGGGCGGCATAGATCACCGCACCCGTCGTGTAGAGGGCGCCGCCGCCGGCGATCAATGCGCCGGCTCCTATCCCGGCTTCGGCGACGATCTCCGGAAAGCCGAGCGCGCCGATCCAGCCGACCGCGATGTAGACGATCGCCGTCGCCCACTTCGGCGCCTCGATCCAGATCAGCTCGACGACGATCCCTGCCCCAGCGGCGACCCAGACCGCGATCAGAAGGGTGTCGGCCCAGGGCCCGTCCATGACGAGCAACGCGAACGGGGTTACCGTGCCGGCGATCAGCAGGAAGATCATCGAGTGGTCTAGGCGCCGCATCCAACGGCGCACGTTCTGCCGCTCCCAGGTGACCCGGTGATAGAGGGCGCTCGTCCCGAGCAGGGCGGAGAGGCTGACCGCGTAGATAGCGGCCGCGAGGGTTGCCTTCGGCGTGTCGGCGGCCACGATCAGGCCGGCGCCGAGGAGGAGCGAGATGAAGAAGGCCCACTCGTGCGAGACCCCCCGCAGTCGCGGCTTGACGGCGGCGATCGCTTCGACGGCCGCGTCGCGAGCCGCGTCGACCCGCTCGCCCATCGCGTCGCGAGCGGCGCTGGCGCGCTCCCCCATCGCCTCGCGGGCGGCGTCCATCCGCTCGCCCATCCCCTCCGCGCCCCTGCGTAGGTCGTCGGCCACGGGCGCAGATTAGCGGTTTCATCAACCTACTACATGTAGGGGTAGCAGCAGAAGGAGATCACTGTAAGTAGTAGAATCAGGTCTCGTGCACTGTCCTGCCTGCCAGGCCCACACGAGAGTCTTGGAGACCCGCCGGATCGAGGGCCAGAACGCCCTGCGACGGCGGCGCGAGTGCAGCGCCTGCGGGCAGCGCTTCAGCACCTCGGAGCGGTTCGAGCGCGGGGCGCTGTTCGTGCGCAAGCGGAGCGGCCGAAGGCAGCGCTTCGATCGCGTCAAGCTGCGCGCCGCGCTGCTGCGGGCGGCTCACAAGCGCCCCGTGGCGGCCGCCGACGTAGAGGCGCTGGTCGACCGGGTCGAGGTGGCAGCCGAGGAGTCCGGCGGCGAGCTGAACGCCGAGCGGGTGGGCGAGCTCTGTCTCGAGGGCCTGCGAGAGCTCGACTGGGGCTCCTACCTGCAGTTCGCCGGGACCCTGCCCGAAACGACTGCCGAGTTTGCGGGTTCGAGCCCGGCGGTTTCCGTCCGAGCCAACGACGATCCTGCCTAGTTACCCCCAAATAGGCTTGAACGAGGAAAGAGGAGTGTTGAGCATGGCTAAGAGCGCTGAAAGCACGTCGATCCAGACCGGCTCCGGGCTGGCGATCGAGCGTCGCTTCACCGCTCCGGGCACGCACCCCTTCGACGAGATCGAGTGGGAGATCCGCGATGCGCTGATCGGCGATCCCGAGCACCCCGCCTTCGAGCAGCGCGACGTCGAGTTCCCGAAGAGCTGGTCGCAGAACGCGACCAACATCGTCGCCCAGAAGTACTTCCGCGGGCAGCTTGGCAGCAAGCAGCGCGAGCGCTCGGTCCGCCAGATGGTCGGCCGGGTCGCGAGGACGATCGCCGACTGGGGGCGCGATGGCGGCTACTTCGCGACCTCGGAGGATGGCGATGCCTTCGAGGCGGAGCTGACCCACATCCTTCTGCACCAGAAGGCCGCCTTCAATTCCCCGGTCTGGTTCAACGTCGGCTTCGAGGAGTCGCCCCAGTGCTCGGCCTGCTTCATCTTGAGCGTCGAGGACACGATGGAGTCGATCCTCGACTGGAACACCAAGGAGGGGATGATCTTCCGCGGCGGTTCGGGGTCGGGGATCAACCTCTCCGACATCCGGTCCTCGAAGGAGCTCCTCTCGAAGGGGGGCCTCGCCTCTGGCCCGGTCAGCTTCATGCGCGGGGCCGACGCATGGGCGGGGACGATCAAGTCGGGCGGCAAGACCCGCCGCGCCGCGAAGATGGTGGTTCTCAACGTCGATCACCCCGACATCGAGGACTTCATCTGGTGCAAGGCGCGCGAAGAGGAGAAGGCCGCCGCCCTGCGGGACGCCGGCTTCGACATGCGGATCGACAGCGACTCCTTCCATTCGATCCAGTACCAGAACGCCAACAACTCGGTCCGTGTGACGGACGAGTTCATGCGGGCGGTCGAGGCCAGCAATGACTGGGACCTGATCGCCCGCACCGACGGCCGGGTTCTGAAGACCATCCCCGCGCGAGAGCTGATGGACCAGATCGCCGATGCCGCCTGGCGCTGCGCCGATCCCGGCGTGCAGTACGACACCACGATCAACCGCTGGCACACCGATCCGAACAGCGGACCGATCACGGCGTCCAATCCCTGCTCGGAATACATGAGCGTCGACGACTCGGCCTGCAACCTGGCCTCGCTCAACCTGATGAAGTTCCGCGGCGCCGACGGCAGCTTCGAGGTCGACGACTTCATGCACGCCGTCGACATCGTCTTCCTCGCCCAAGAGATCATCGTCGGGCCCTCGAGCTATCCGACCGAGGAGATCGGTCGCAATGCGCGGGCCTTCCGCCAGCTCGGGCTCGGCTACGCGAACCTCGGGGCGCTGCTGATGTCCGATGGCGTCCCCTACGACTCGCACGAGGGCCGCGACGTCGCCGCCGCGATCACCGCGCTGATGACCGGCCGCGCCTACCGGCGCTCGGCCGAGATCGCCGCAGCGATCGGACCCTACGACGAGTACCCAACGAACCGCGAGCCGCACAACCGGGTGATGCGGATGCACCGCGACGCCGCTTACGAGATCGACGGCAACGGGATCAAGGGCGATCTGCTGGAAGCCGCACGGCGCGAGTGGGACGAGGCGGTCGCGCTCGGCGAGGAGCACGGCTACCGCAATGCCCAGGCGACGGTGCTCGCCCCGACCGGCACGATCAGCTTCCTGATGGACTGCGACACGACCGGGATCGAGCCCGACTTCTCGCTGGTCAAGTTCAAGGAGCTGGTCGGCGGTGGACAGATGACGATCGTCAACCGCTCGGTGCCGCTGGCCCTGCAGACGCTGGGCTACTCCGAGGCGGAGATCGATCAGATCAACGCCTACATCGCCGAACAGGGGACGATCATCGGCGCGCCCGGCCTGCGGGACGAGCACCTACCGGTGTTCGACGTGGCGGTCGGCGAGCGGGCGATCGCGCACACCGGCCACATCGACATGATGGCCGCGACCCAGCCGTTCATCTCGGGCGCGATCTCGAAGACCGTGAACCTGCCCGAATCGGCCACGGTGGAGGACATCGCCGACGCATACATGCGCGGCTGGAAGGGTGGCCTGAAGGCGCTCGCGATCTACCGCGACGGCTCGAAGACCGCTCAGGCGCTGCGCACCGATGCCCACGAGGGCAAGCAGGCCGAGGACTCGGCGGACTCGCAGGTCCAGCAGCCGATCCGGCGGCGGATGCCGCGAGAGCGCGAGTCGATCACCCACAAGTTCTCGATCGGGCAGCACGAGGGCTACATCACTGCCGGCAAGTACGAGGACGGCTCGCTGGGCGAGATCTTCCTCACCGACATCGGCAAGGAGGGCTCGACCCTGCGGGGGATGATGAACGCCTTCGCGACCGCGATCTCGATCGGACTGCAGTACGGCGTGCCGCTGGAGACCTTCGTGAAGAAGTTCAGCTACATGCGCTTCGACCCCGAGGGGATGACCAAGAACCCCGAGATTCCCTTCGCCAAGTCGATGCCCGACTACATCATGCGCTGGCTGGCGAGCCGCTTCATCGACGACCCCGACGTGCTCGAGGATCTCGGGATCCTCACACCGGAGGTGCGGGCGCGGCGCGAGGCCGAGCACGCCGGCCTCGGCGAGGGCAACGGGTCGAGCAGCATGCACGCGGAGGGGAACGGCGACGGCGAGGCCACGGCCTCGACCGGTGGGCGGGCCGTTCCCCCCGCCGAGGCGATGACCGAGACGCCGCCGGTGGTTCCGGCCAGGCTCTCGGGCCAGGACCTGGGTCCCGCCTGCGAGCAATGCGGCGGCATGATGCAGCGCACCGGCTCCTGCTACACCTGCTCGAGCTGCGGCAACAACACCGGCTGCGGCTAGGGCACCACGAAGGTCGCCGGGTCAGGCCCGATACGCTGGCCCACGTCGAGGGCGGCGATCGCTGCTATGTCTTCGTCGCTCAGCTCGAAGTCGAAGAGCATGAAGTTGTCGCGGATGCGTTCCGGGGTGACCGACTTCGGGATCACGACGTTGCCGAGCTGCAGGTGCCAGCGGAGGATCACCTGCGCCGGCGTCCTCTCATGAGCCGCGGCGAGCCGGGCGATGGTCTCGTCGGAGAGCACCGCTCCCTGGGCTA
>JAPSGP010000214.1 GCA_031177445.1 Acidimicrobiia bacterium | reverse complement strand
GTACTCGGCGCGCAAGTGGGCCGCGCTGTCGGCGGTGATGTGGGCGGCCATGTCGCGCGAGATGGCGCGGCAGCCCGACGAGCTTGCCGTGCTCGCGCGCGTCCGCTGCCCGACGCTGGTGATGGTCGGCGAGCAGGACGAGCCCTTCCTCGACGACTCGCGCCGCATGGCGGCGACGATCCCGAACGCCGAGCTCGTCGTGCTCCCCGATGCCGGCCACTCGCCCCAGTTCGAGAATCCGGCCGCCTGGCTGGCCGCAGTGGAGGGGTTCCTCGCGACCACCGAGCCGGCGCCGGCGTAGATGGCCGGGTCGCGAGACGGTGGCCTGCTCGCGGCCGAAGTGCTGCGCGGTCACGACGTCGACACGGTCTTCACGCTCTCCGGCGGCCACCTCTTCCCGCTGTACGACGGATGCGTGAAGACGGGGATCCGCCTCGTCGACACTCGCCACGAGCAGACGGCCACGTTCGCGGCGGAAGGCTGGGCCAAGGTCACGCGCCGGCCCGGAGTCGCTGCGCTCACCGCCGGCCCCGGGGTCACCAACGGGGTGAGCGCGATCACGTCGGCGCACCTCAACGGTTCACCCGTCCTCGTGCTCGGCGGTCGCGCACCGAACGCGCGCTGGGGCTCCGGTTCGTTGCAGGAGCTCGACCACGTACCGATCGTTCGGTCGATCACGAAGCACGCCGCCACCGCGGTCACCTCCGACCGGATCCCCACCGCGCTTGACGCTGCGCTGCGCGCGGCGCGGGCGCCGCATCGTGGGCCGGCGTTCGTCGACGTGCCCCTCGACGCGTGGGGCCCCGCCGAGGTCGACGTGCCGGGGCCGCCGGACGCCGCCGAGCTCGACGGCGACGCACCCGACCCGGACGCGATCGCGTCGGTGGCCAAACTGATCGTCGAGTCGGAGCGGCCGGTGCTGATGATCGGTGCCGACGTCTATTGGGCTCGGGGCGAGGACGCGCTGCGCCGGCTCGCCGAGACTGCGCGCGTGCCCGTGTTCGCGAACGGGCTGGGGCGTGGCCTTCTCCCGGCCGACCACGAGCTTGCGTTCTCACGCGCCCGCTCGACCGCGTTCGGCGCCGCCGACCTGGTGGTCGTAGCAGGAGCGCCGCTCGACTTCCGCGTCGGCTTCGGCAAGTTCGGGGACGCCCGCGTCGTCCATCTGGCCGACGCACCCCAGTCCCTCGGGCGGCACGTCGCCCTCACCGCGAGCGCGTCGGGTGACCTGGCCCGGGCGCTGGGCGACCTCGCCGTCGCGCTGGAATCGCACGCACCGCCTCAGCACGGGGCGTGGCTGACGACGCTGCGCGACGAAGAGCAGGCGCGCCGGGGGAAAGAGGTTGCGGACCTGGAGAGCAGCGCGTCGCCCATTCGTCCGACGCGCGTGTACGGCGAGCTCGTGCGCCGGCTCGCACGCGACGCGATCGTGATCGGCGACGGCGGCGACTTCGTGTCGTATGCCGGCCGGCACGTCGACACCTACGTCCCCGGGGCCTTCCTCGACCCCGGCCCCTACGGTTGCCTCGGCACCGGCTCGGGCTACGCGCTGGCCGCGGCGCTCGCGTACCCGCAGCGGCAGGTCGTGGTCATGTGGGGGGACGGTGCGCTCGGGTTCTCGCTCGGCGATCTCGACACGCTCGTGCGCTTCGGCGTGGACATCGTCGGGATCGTCGGGAACAACGGGATCTGGGGGCTGGAGAAGCACCCGATGCAGCTCATCTACGGCTACGACGTCGTCGCCGAGCTGCGCCCGGGCACCCGCTACGACGAGGTGATGACCGCGTTCGGCGGCCACGGCGAGCTCGTGACCGAGCCGGGCGAGATCGGGCCCGCGCTCGACCGCGCGTTCGCGACGCCCGGTCCCTCGCTGGTGAACGTGCTCACCGATCCCGCCGACGCCTATCCCCGGTCGAGCAACCTGGGATAACGAGTCGTCCTGCGTTGGTGCAACAGGCGGAGAGAGACCCCTGTTCTGCACCAACGCTCCGACTGTGTGATCAGTCGATGTTGGTGTCGAAGCCGAAGACGTCGCCGCATGGGCGCCAGGTGCCGTCGATCTTGCGCAGCTCGATCCGGAGGATGTCGGGCTCGTCGTCGTCGTCCGGTCGGAGGTCGACCTCGACGGTGGCTCGACTGCCGTCGCGGTTCACGTCGAACGGCGTGATGTCCCAGTCCTCGAGATTGCGAAAGAGCGCACCGGACTGGAGGTCACGCTCGAGCGACAACGGCGACTCGTCGACACGGTTCGCCGGGCACAGCTGCGCGAACGCGTCGTCGTAGTCGTGGTGCGCGATCGCGCGCATGTAGTCGTTGGCGGCATCGAGCGGTGGTTTGACCTTGAAACCGAGGATCGTACCGGTGACGCCGGCGAGCACCACGATCGCGACGAGCGAGAGCACGAGCACCCAGACCCAGCCGCGCCGGCCGCGAGGTGGCGGAGGCTGCGGCTGCCAGGACCCGGGCGGTGCCCAGCTCCCGGCCGGCGTTTCACCCGTAGGCGCCCAGGCCCCTGACCCGCTCACGCGCTACGCCCCGGCCGCCTTCTCGAGGAAGCGGTCGTGCTCCACCACGACCCGGGTGATCCTTCCCGCCGCGACCAGACCGTGTCCGTCGCTCACCGAGACCCGGAACGTCAGCCGCCTGCCCTCCACCGCCTCCAACATCGCCTCCGCCGTCACTCGCCCACCGATCGCGGTGGGCGCGAGGTGGTCGAGCTGCACGCGGTAGCCGACGCTCGTGGTGCCGGGTTCGAGCCGGTCTCCCAGCGCGAGCACGGTCGCCTCCTCGGCGAGCGAGACCACGCGCGGGGTCGCGAGCACCGGCACGTCGCCACTCCTCATCGACAACGCGGTGTCGGCGTCGGAGACGATCATCTCCGCGGTCGCGACGAGTCCCGGCTCCAGAGGCACCGGCGTAGGGTACCTGTGCCGCTCGAAGCAACCGGATCGAAGGAACGATGATCGACGAACGTGTTCTCGAACGCACCCTGAGCGCCGCATTGCGCCACGGCGGTGACTTTGCGGAGATCTTCGTCGAGGACCGGCGATCGTCGTCAGCCCGCCTCGACGATGCGAAGGTCGAGGAGCTCGCCTCCGGCCGGGAGCGAGGCGCCGGCGTTCGCGTGATCCGGGGTGAGACCACCGGCTTCGCGCACACCGCCGACCTCTCCGAGTCCGCGCTGCGCGAGGCCGCCGAGGCCGCGTCTGCCGCCACCCGCAGCCACGACGCCGGCGCCCATGTCGTCGCGCTGGCGCGCGAGGACCACCGCGCCCCTCACGATGTGCGGGTGCTGCCGGAATCGGTCGAGAAGGCGAAGAAGGTCGAGCTGCTGGCGCGGGCCGACGACGCCGCTCGCTCGGAGGGCTCGGCGATCCGGCAGGTCAGCGTGTCGTACGCCGACTCGCGGCGCCGCATCCTCGTCGCCAACTCCGACGGCGTGCTCACTTCCGACGATCAGGTGCGCACACGGTTCTTCGTCCAGTCCGTCGCCGTCGGCGACACTGGCATGCAGACGGGCATGGAGGCTCCCGGCCTCACCGTCGGCTTCGAGCTGTTCGACGAGATCGAACCCGAGGAGGTGGCACGCACCTCGGCCCGGCGGGCGCTGACGCTCCTGCGGGCACGACCGGCACCGTCGGGGAGATTGCCCGTCGTCCTGAAGCGAGGTGCCGGTGGCGTGCTGTTCCACGAAGCATGCGGACACGGCCTGGAAGCCGATCTCGTCGCCAAGGACGCATCGGTGTTCCGGGGACGTGCAGGCGAGCAGGTGGCGTCACCGCTGGTGACGCTGGTGGACGACGGCACCCTCGCGCGCGAGTGGGGCGCGGCGGCGATCGACGACGAGGGTGCACCGGCGCGTCGCAACGTGCTCATCGAGGACGGCGTGCTGACCGACTACATGTGGGACTTCCTCCGCGCCCGCAAGGAGGGCCACGACCAAAGCGGGAACGGCCGGCGGGAGACGTACCAGCACCTCCCGATGGTGCGGATGACCAACACCTATCTGCTGGCGGGCGCCGACGACCCGGAGGAGATCGTGCGCCAGACGCCACACGGCATCTATTGCGCGCAACTCGGTGGAGGCCAGGTGAACACCGCGACCGGCGACTTCGTGTTCGGCATGACCGAGGCCTACCTGATCGAGAACGGCGAGATCACCGAGCCAGTCCGTGCCGCCAACCTCATCGGGAACGGGCCCGAGACGCTGCGGCTCGTCGACGCGGTAGGCAACGACTTCGGCACCTGGCCGGGGACTTGCGGCAAGCTCGGGCAGGGGGTCCCCGTGTCGGCGGGACAGCCCACGCTGCGGGTCGCCGAGCTCACTGTCGGAGGCACCGCCGGTGCCTAGCGGGATGGACTTGCTCGCGCTCGCGCGCCGGGTCTCAGGCGCCGCACGCGGCGACGAGCAGATCGAGGCCTACGCCGTTCGCTCGCACGAGACCGAGGCGCGCGTGTTCGACGGCGAGGTCGAGTCGCTGTCGGTGGCCGGAGTCGAAGGCGTGGCCGTCCGCGTGATCCGTGAACAGCGCCAGGGCTTCGCCTGGGCGGGTTCGCTCGATCCCGAGGTCGTCGACGAGACGCTCGCCGAAGCGCGTGACAACGCCGAGTTCGGCGAACCGGACGAGTGGAACGGGCTCGTCGCGCCGTCGGACCTCGCCGGCGTCGCGCCAGCCGACCTCGACGTGTGGCACGAGGAGCTCTTGCGGGTGGGCACCGACGACAAGGTGGCGCTCGCGCTCGAGCTGGAGTCGGCGACGCGAGCTGCCGACGGGCGCGTGCGCGCGGTCAATCATGCCGGCTACAGCGACGGCGCCGTGGAGTCTGCGATCGCGAGCTCGCTCGGAGTCGAGGCCGCAACGCGGCGCACCACGTGCAGCTGCTCGACGATGGCCATCGCCGGCGAAACGGCCTCGACGCAGACCGGCTACGGGTTCTCGGCCGGCCGGACGTTCGCCGACCTCGATCCCACGCAGGCAGCCGCAGACGCCGCGAGCCGGGCGACCCGGCTGCTCGGCGCGCGGAAGCCAAGGTCGCGGCGGCTGCCCGTGATCCTCGATCCGCTGGTCACCCGGTCGGTGCTCGGAATCGTCGGTGCCGCGCTCAACGGCGAGGCGGTGCTGAAGGGGCGCTCGATGTTCGCGGGGCGGGAAGGCGAGGCGGTCGCCGCCTCCGGAGTCACGGTGGTGGAGGACCCCACCAACCCCGACGCGCTCGGCGCGGCCACCTTCGACAGCGAAGGAGTGCCGACGCGCCGGCTCGAGCTCATCGGCGGTGGTCGGCTCGCGGGCTTCCTGCACAACGTGTACACGGGGCGGCGCTCCGGTCACGGCACCACTGGGTCGGCCGTCAGGGGCGGGTTCAAGAGCGTGCCCGGCGCCGGCGCCCGGGCGCTCGCGCTCGAGCCCGGCCTGTGCTCGCCGGAGGAGATCCTGGCCGCGGTGCCGGAGGCGCTCTACATCCAGTCGGTGAGCGGGCTGCACTCGGGGACCAACCCGGTGAGCGGCGACTTCTCCGTCGGCGCCGAGGGCCTCATGGTGCGCGACGGCGCGTTCGCCGAGCCGGTGCGCGAGATCACGATCGCGTCCACGCTCCCGCGGATCCTGCTCGACATCGGTGAGGTCGGCTCCGACCTCACCTGGCTGCCCGGCGGCGGCGCCGGCCAGACCCTGCTGGTGACCGAGATGACGATGAGCGGCGAATAGAACGCGCACCGCATTCTTGGAGTCGCAATCCGGCGCTCTACGCCGGTTCACGCCGCAAGAGTCGGGATCGATGGGGGGGGGAACAC
>JAPSGP010000213.1 GCA_031177445.1 Acidimicrobiia bacterium | reverse complement strand
TGTAGACGAGGTCCTCGTACACCCAGCAGTCGGCCTGCGGGCCTTCGGGGTCGAAGGTCTGCTCGTACGACCCGCCACCGACGTGGCGCATCGTTCCGATGCCCCGACGCTCCACCCGGGGGCCGCGGTCACGGAACTTCGCCGGGAGCCACGCCCGCCACACGTGGGGTGGCTCGACGACGTGGTCGTCGACGCTGATGATCTTGGGGAAGTCGTCGCCGTCCATCGCTCCGCCCGGCCGCCTCGGATCTGACGGACCGTCAGATCGAGCCTAGACGGCGACCGCCGCCCCCGGCCCAACCGCTCAGGCCACAGTGGGCGTTGTCGGGTGGCACCACCAGGTCGACGAGGTAGCGGACGCCGTACTCGTCGATGCACGGCAGCCCCGCGAGCAAGAACGACGTGTGGCGGCCACCGTCCGCGGTGACGAGCACCGCCGACGCCAGTTGCGTCGCGAGTGCCTGCGCCCACGACGACGGCGTGGCCGGGTCACCGATCGTGCCGACGACGACGACCGGCGGCGCGCTCTTCGCCCGCAGCGGCAGGTCGACGTCGACCGGTGGAACCGGCCAGTGCGCGCACATGAGCCCGTAGTTGAGGAGCGCGACGCCCAGCCGGGGCGCGGCGGCCCGGAACCGGGGCTCGAGCCGGGCAAAGGTCGACGGTGCCCCGAGCCGCTCCCCGTCGCGGCAGCCGATCGCCCAGAACGCCTCGAGCGCGTTGTGGCCGTCGGGGTCGTTGCGCCGGGTGTACTCGTCGGCGAGCTCGAACATCGGCCCTGCATCACCCGCAGCCGCGCTCGCCAACGCGTCGCCGAGGTCGTCGTAGGCGCCTTCACCCTCGTACAGCGCCTTGAGCACGCCGAGCTCGAACGTCCCGGGACCGAGGACGCGGCCGTCGTTTGACGGGACGGGTGCGCCGTCGATTCGCGCGACGAGCTCGTCGTATGCAGCGGCTGCGTCTCCGGAGCCGAAGGCGCAGCCGCGGGCCGCCGAACAGGACTCGAGGAAGGCATTCAACGCGCCTTCGAAGCCCCCCGCTTGCTGCAGCGCGGCCTCACGAGCGCTCAGCTCCGGATCGACTGCGCCGTCGAGCACGAATGCCCGTACGCGCTTCGGATAGCGATCGGCGTACAGCGCCCCGAGGTACGTGCCGTACGAGTACCCGACGTAGGTGAGCTGCCGGTCGCCGAGCGCTCTCCGTACTCGCTCCATGTCGCGCACGGTGCTGGTCGTGGCCACGAACCGGAGGGTGCGCGGGTTGGCTTCCTCGCACTTCCGTACGACCGCCTCGGTGCCCTGCAGCAACGCCGCCCGTTCTTCGGGCGTGTCCGGCGTGTAGTCGAACGAGTACGTCTCGTCGATGACGTCCCCGCAGTCGACTGGGATCGTGCCGCCCGTGCCGCGCGGATCGAAGCCCACGACGTCGAAGCGATCCTTGAGCTCGTCCGGGAGCAGGTCGTAGATCGCGCGGACGAACGACACGCCCGAGGCGCCGGGACCGCCCGGGTTCAGCAGCAACGAACCGATCCGCTGCCCGGGGTCGCGAGCCGGCACGCGGAACAGCGCGACCGAGACGGTCTTGCCGTTGCGTGGATGCTTGTAGTCGAGCGGGACCACCAGGCCCGCGCACTCGCCCCCGTCTCCGCATGGTTCCCAGGTCAGCGGCGCCAGCGAGTGCAACCGCGGCGCACTCGACGCGCCGGCGGCACCACCCGGCTCCGCGAGCACGACGGCCGCGAGCACGCCGACGACGGCGACCGCGACCGCGGCGGCCCCTACCGGCCGGCGTCGCACGTGGTGCTCGGCGCCGGTGGTACCAGGCGGATCAGGTAGCGGACGACGACGTCGTCGACGCACGAGTTGAGCGACAGGAACGAGGTGTGCGTCGTGCCGTCGACCACGAGGAGGACGCCCGAGGCGAGCTCTCCCGCCAGCGCCTCGGACCACTGCACCGGGGTGGCGGGGTCGCCGGTGGTGCCGATGACCAGGATCGGCGGCGCGCCGGCGGCGTCGAGCGGGCCGGTCCGCGAGTTCGGCGGGACCTTCCAGTACCCGCACACGAGGTCGTAGTTGAGGGTGGAGATGCCCACTCGGGGCGCGACGGCCTGGACGGCGGGTTCGGCCGCCGCGTACCCGGCGGCCCCGTCGAAGTTGGGCCCGTCGACGCATCCGACGGCCCAGAATGCCTCCTGGGAGTGGTCGTACGTGCCGTCGTCCCGGCGACCGCTGTACGAGTCGGCCTCGGAGAGGAGCGGCTCGCCGTCGCCGGCAGCGGCCGCCGCGAGCGCATCGGCGAGCGTTTCGTACGCGAACTCCCCGGAGTAGAGCGCCGACACCACACCGAGATCGAACTCCCCGGGCCCGAGCCGTCGATCACCGACCGCAAGCGGCCGGGCATCGATCTCGGCGGACAGCCGGTCGTATGCGGCCGCGGCATCACCGTCGTTGTGGAACGCGCACCGCCGCCGCTCCGAGCACCACTCGAGGAAGGTGGCGAGCGACGCTTCGAAGCCGGCGGCCTGTTGCAGGTTCGTCTCCAGCTTGTCGAGCTGGGGGTCGACCGCGCCGTCGAGCACCAGCGCCCGCACGCGCGCGGGGAACAAGTCGGCATACAGCGCGCCCAAGTAGGTGCCGTAGGAGAACCCGACGAACGTGAGCTTGTCGTCGCCGAGCGCGGCCCGTATGCGGTCCATGTCCTGCACCGTGTCGAGGCTCGAGATGTGCGGGAGGATCTCACGGTTGTGCCGTTCGCAGTCTTGGGCGAGCCGGTTCATGCGACGAGCGAGCACCGCCCGCTCGTCGGTGTCGTCGGGCGACAGGTCGAGCGCGAAGTGCCGGTCGAGGTTCGCGCGACAGTTCACCGGGATGGTGCCGCCGGTCCCCCGCGGATCGAAACCGACGAGGTCGAAACGCTGGCGCAGTCGCAGCGGGAGCGCCAGCGCCGCCTGGCGTACGAACTCGACGCCCGACGCACCCGGGCCCCCTGGATTCAAGAGCAGCGACCCGATCCGCCGGCTCCGGTCGAGCGCCCGGATGCGAAACAGCGCGACTTTGATCTGCTGTCCCTCGGGCTGCGCGTAGTCGAGGGGCACCGAAAGCTTGGCGCACTCACCTCCCGAACACGATCGCCACTTCAGCCTCGGCGCCTCGCGTGTGCCCTCACCCGCCTCCGCGGGAACGACGTTCGGAGCATCCACGACAGCCATCAGCGCCATGATCAGGACGGCCGCCGCGACGCGCCAGGTTCGGGCGGGGCGCATGCGGGCTGAGCATACGGGGTGCGATCGTGAACACGGTCGCGGCGCAGGCGTCAGAATGACCCCTCATGCGTCTCGACGGGAAGGTTGCGCTCATCACCGGTGCTGCGGGCGGGATCGGTCGGGTCGCGGCCGAGCTGTTCGCCGCCGAGGGCGCGCGGGTCGTCATCGCGGACGTCGTCGACGACGACGGTACGAGGGTCGTCGAGGGCATCCGAGCCGCTGGCGGCGACGCGGCCTACGTGCATGCCGACGTGTCGACCGCGGTGCAGGCGGCGGCGATGGTGGACTTCACCACCGACACCTTCGGCGCGCTGCATGTCCTCTACAACAATGCCGGGATCCTCCCGCCCGACGACGCCGGCACGCTCGAGACGCCGGAGCGCACTTGGGATCGGGTCATGGCCGTGAACCTCAAGGGCGTCTGGCTCGGCTGCAAGCACGGCATCCCTGCGTTGCTCGCATCCGGCGGCGGATCGATCGTCAACGTGTCTTCGTTGGTGGCCCTGATGGGGTCGGCCACCCCGCAGATCGCATACACCGCGAGCAAGGGCGGTGTGCTGGCGATGACCCGGGAGCTGGCGATCGAGTACGCCCGTCAGGGCATCCGCGCCAACATGCTGTGCCCTGGTCCCGTCGACACCCCGCTCATGGCCGAGCTCATGAGCGACCCGCAGTGGGCGGCGCGGCGTCTCGTCCACATCCCCCTCGGCCGCCCCGGCCGCGCCGAGGAGATCGCGCGAGCGGCACTGTTCCTTGCATCGGACGACTCGTCGTTCATGACCGGCGCCGCCCTCGTCGTCGACGGCGGCATCACCGCCGCATACGTCACGCCGGAGTAGCACGTCACGTCGGAGCGAGAGGAGCACCGCATGCCTGCGCTCGCGCTGGAAGAACTGCGAGAACAGATCGGCCGCGGCGAGATCGACACCGTCGTCGTCGCCTTCCCCGACCTGCAGGGCCGGCTCATGGGCAAGCGAGTCACCGGGCACTTCTTCCTCGATCGTGTGCTCGCGGGCGGCGAGGACCGGGGCCTCCATGGGATCGAGGCGTGCAACTACCTCCTGGCAGTCGACGTCGAGATGACACCGGTTCCGGGCTACGACTACGCGAACTGGGAACAGGGATACGGCGACTTCAATGCGGTGCCCGACCTCGAGACCCTGCGACTGATCCCCTGGCTCGAGAAGACGGCGCTCGTGCTGTGCGATCTCGTCGACGGCGACACGGGCGGACCGGTCGAGGTTGCGCCCCGGCACATCTTGCGCCGCCAAGTGGAACGCGCCGCCGAGCTCGGCTTCACCGTGAAGTGCGCTTCGGAGCTCGAGTTCTTCCTTTTTCGGGACTCGTACGAGGAGGCCGCGGCAAAGGGATACGCCGCGCTCGAGCCCCACGCATCTGTCATCGAGGACTACCACGTCCTGCAGACGACGCGGGACGAATACTTCATTCGCGCGATCCGCAACGGCATGGACGCCGCCGGTGTGCCGGTCGAGTTCTCGAAGGGTGAAGCGGGTCGGGGCCAGCACGAGATCAACCTCGAGTACGCCGGCGCGTTGGAGATGGCCGACCGCCACGCGATCTACAAGAACGGCGCCAAGGAGATCGCGTCGCTCGCCGGCCGCTCACTCACGTTCATGGCGAAGTACTCGACGGACGAAGTCGGCTCCTCGTGCCACGTGCACTCCAGCGTGTGGGACGTCCACGGGACGCGGCCGCTCATGTGGAGCGACGGCGGGGAGCACCATCTCTCCGACGTGTTCCGAAGCTGGCTCGGTGGCCAGCTCGCGACCGGGCGCGAGCTGGCGTGGCTCTACGCGCCGACCGTCAACTCCTACAAGCGCTACCAGCCGGCATCCTGGGCGCCGACCGCGCTCGTGTGGGGACGGGACAACCGCACGTGCGGCTTCCGAGTCGTCGGGCACGGCGAGTCGTACCGGGTCGAGTCGCGCCTCCCGGGCGCCGACGTCAACCCCTATCTCGCGTTCGCGGCCACGATCGCAGCCGGGTTGCACGGGATCGAGCACGCGCTCGATCCCGGGCCGCCGTTCATCGGGAACGCGTACGAAGCGGTCGACGTCCCCCGTGTCCCGATCTCTCTCGTGGAGGCGATCGCCGAATTCGAGGGCAGCGAAGTGGCAGCGAAGGCGTTCGGCGCCGCGGTCCACGAGCACCTGGTGAACACGGCCCGGCAGGAATGGCTGAGCTTCGGCCGCGTCGTCACCGACTGGGAGCGGCGGCGCAACTTCGAACAGTATTGATCGATCGTGCGCCCGCTCATCGCCGTTCCCGCCTATCCGATCCGGGCAGGGCGGGTCGACGGCTGGGTACATCCCTCGATCGGCGTGCCCGCTCCCTACCTCGAGGCGTTGCAGCGCGCCGGTGCGCAGGAGGCGGTCCTCATGCCGGTGCCGCGCGATCCCGTCGATGCGAAGGAGCTGCTCGCGCGGTTCGACGGCCTGTTGCTGATCGGCGGTGGCGACCTCGATCCCGCGCGCTATGGCCAGGCCCGCCGCCAGCAGGTCTACGGCGTCGCCT
>JAPSGP010000042.1 GCA_031177445.1 Acidimicrobiia bacterium | reverse complement strand
TCGGCCGCGAGCAGGTGAACTTCCTCGTCATCGTGGGCGACGCGTTCGCGCGCCCGTTGGCAGAGTCGCTCGACCAGCTCGACGAGTCGGTCGACGTCTCGGGCTGTTCCGTCATCCTGTCGGGCGGTGCCATCCTGTCGCCCTCGGTGAAGCAGCGCCTGGCGGAGAAGCTGCCGGGCAGCTTGATCATCGACGGCTACGGCTCGTCGGAATCCGGCGGGCAGGGTCAGTCGGTCACGGTTGCCGGGAGTGAGGTCAGCTCTGTCCCCCGCTTCTCGGTGAACGAGGAGACCACCGTGCTCGACGAGCACCTGCACGTCGCGCCGGCAGGGGTGGTGGGCAAGCTGGCGCGCCGAGGACGGATTCCCATCGGGTACTACAAGGATCCCGAGAAGACGGCGGCCACGTTCCCGCTCGTCGACGGCGTCCGCTGGTCGGTGCCGGGCGACCACGCTCGAATCGAGGGCGACGGCACGATCACACTCCTCGGGCGGGGGTCGGTGTCGATCAACACCGGTGGCGAGAAGGTGTACCCGGAAGAAGTCGAAGCCGCGCTCAAAGGTCACCCGGACGTGTTCGACGCGGTCGTCGTCGGCATCCCCGACGAGCGCTGGGGCGAGCGCGTGGTCGCGCTGATCGAGCCGCGCCCGGGCGCCGACCCCGCATTCGACGAGCTCGACCGCCACGTGCGCAGCTCCGTCGCCGGCTACAAGGCGCCCCGCCAGATCGTGCTCGTCGAGCACATCGTTCGCTCGCCTTCTGGCAAGCCAGACTATCGGTGGGGCAAGGCAACCGCACTGGAGCACCTGGGCTCGAAGGCATGACGTCGATGCGTATTTGAGCGCGAACAGTTCGCGCTCAGATGCGCATCGAGCGGTGGTACCGGTCGTGGCAGTGGGTACCCTCCGAGGGTGAACCGGCTCGCGGCCGAGACCAGTCCGTATCTGCGCCAGCACGCAGAGAATCCCGTCGACTGGTACCCGTGGGGGGACGAGGCGTTCGCGGTCGCGCGTGCCGACGACCGCCCGGTGCTGCTGTCGGTCGGCTACTCGTCCTGCCATTGGTGCCACGTGATGGCGCACGAGAGCTTCGAGGACCCCGCCGTCGCCGAGGTCATGAACCGGCTGTTCGTGAACGTGAAGGTCGACCGCGAGGAGCGCCCCGACGTCGACGCCATCTACATGCAAGCCGTCCAGGCGATGACCGGGAGCGGCGGATGGCCGATGACGGTGTTCCTCTCCCCCGACGGCCGCCCGTTCTTCGGCGGCACGTACTTCCCCAAGGAAGACCGTCACGGCCTCCCGGGGTTCCCGCGGCTGCTCGCCGCCGTCGACGACGCGTGGCGCAACCGCCGCGGCGAGCTGGTCGAGCAGGCAGGCCAGCTCGCGAACCTGCTCCAGCGCAGCACCGAGATCGCCGGCGCCGGCGCCGCGCCGGGGCAGCCGCTCTCGGCCGCCCTGCTCGACCAGGCGCTCGAGAGCGCGCGCGGACAGTTCGACGCGGCGTATGGCGGGTTCGGGAGAGCGCCCAAGTTCCCGCAAGCGATGACCATCGACTTCCTGTTGCGCGCGTACGTGCGAACCCAGGCCCCGGACGCGCTCGAGATGGCGCAGGTCTCACTCGACGCGATGGCCGCCGGTGGGATGTACGACCAGCTGGGTGGCGGATTTCACCGCTACTCCGTCGACACGTACTGGCTCGTCCCCCACTTCGAGAAGATGCTGTACGACCAGGCGCTGTTGACGTCCGCGTACCTGCATGCCCACCTCGTCACCGGCGAGCCGCGGTACCGGCGAGTGGTCGAGGAGACCGTCGCGTACGTGTTGCGCGACCTCCGTCACGCACAGGGCGGGTTCTTCTCGGCCGAGGATGCTGACTCCGAAGGAGTCGAGGGCAAGTTCTACCTGTGGGCGCTCGACGAGATCGAGCGGGTGTGCGGCGACGAAGCACACGAGGTGATCCGCTATTTCGGTGTCACCGCCGACGGGAACTTCGAGGACCCGCACACCGGGTACCGCGGCACCATCCTGCACGTCGTCGATCGGCTCGAGGATCGCCCCGATGCGGTGGAACGGGCACTCCCGGCGCTGTTCGCGACGCGTGCGCAACGCGTCCGACCGGGCCTCGATGACAAGGTGCTCCTTGCGTGGAACGCGTTGTTCCTGCGCGTGCTCGGGGAGGCGGCCGCGGCCCTCGAGCGCGACGACTGGATGGAGGCGGCGCGGGCGAACGCGCGGTTCCTGCTGCGCGAGCTGCGCCGTGACGACGGCCGGCTGCTGCGGTCGTGGCAGGACGGCCGCGCCCGTCATCTCGCCTATGCCGAGGACTACGCCGCGCTGCTCGAGGCGCTCGTCACCCTGGCCGAGGTCGACGACGTCGCCTGGCTCGTCGAGGCCCGAGCCGTCGCCGACAATCTGGTGCGCCTGTTCCACGACGACGACGGCGGTGGCATGTTCACCACCGGCAC
Source organism: Acidimicrobiia bacterium (assembly GCA_031177445.1). Lineage (GTDB taxonomy): Bacteria > Actinomycetota > Acidimicrobiia > IMCC26256 > JACDBD01 > JAPSGP01. The sequence goes on along the minus strand of JAPSGP010000042.1, from coordinate 10,921 downwards.
CGACGCCGAGGCGCTCATTGTGCGGCCCAAGGACTACCAGGACAACGCGACACCGTCGGAGAACTCGCTGGCCGCGAACGGCCTGTTGCGGCTGGCCGAGTTGACCGGCGAAGGTGGCTACGAAGCGGTGGCGGCCGAGATCGTTCGGCTTCTGGCCCCGGTCGTCGGCGAGCACCCGACCTCGTTCGCCTATCTCTTGGGCGCGGTCGAACGGCTCGTGACGACGCCACTCGAGGTCGCGATCGTCGGCGAGCCCGACGACTCGTCGACGATCGCGATGCGCCGCGAGATCCTCGGACGGCTGGTGCCCGCCTCGGTGACCGTCACCGCGCCGCCCGACACCGGCGAGGAGCTCACCCCGCTCCTGGCCGATCGTGGGGACGGCGACGGCACCGCCACCGCCTACGTCTGCGAGCGCTTCGCCTGCCAGCTCCCGGTCACGACGCCGGAAGCGCTCCGAGAGCAGCTGGACACCGCCCTCGCCGCTCGCAGAACTCAGTGACGGCGGGGCCGGCGACAAACGGCGCCGGCGCGGTCAGCCGGGGCGCTTGCCGTTGGGCGAGAGGCCGTCGAGGAGGGCTTCGGCGGTCGCCCAGCCGAACGCGATGACCGCCTCGCCCTTGATGGGCTCGACGGTGCCGACGACCTCGGCCGCGGCCTTGCCTCCCGCCTTCACTGCGCTCGCGTGCAGGACGAGCTCGGGCACCTTCCCCGCCTTGAGGCGGAACTGGCGATCGTCGTAGCGGCCGTCGCAGCCGAAGCGGCGGGCCAGCCGCCGACCCCAGGCTCGCTCTTCACCGGTCGGCGAGTACTTCGGGCGTGGGCAGACGTCGGTCAGTGCCGTCAAGAGCGAGTAGGCGGACGGGTGCGCGAAGCGCCCGGCGACGAGGACGTCCTCGTCCGGGAACGAGATCGCCGCCCGCCGGTAGAGCTCGCCCACCAGACCGTCGAGATGCCCGCGAGCCTCGCGGCCGCGCCGGATCGCGCCGAGGCCCCAGAGGATGCAGGGCGTACCGCCGATGCGCTCGAGCGACCCGAACAGGAAACCGTGCAACTCGGCGTCGACGGTCGAGAGCGTCACGAGTGGGAACGCCTCGACGTGTTGGTCGAGCTGCGCATCACGGAGCGGATGGCCGACCGAGACGAGGAGCTGACCGAGCTCGTCGAGCTCTGCCGGCTTCAGTGAGACAGAATCACGTGACTCGACGCGCATGACCGCACCATTTTGGCCTACGGACGCGGGTGCCTACCAGTCGAGTTGACCCGTTGGTCAAGGATCCCGTCCCGGCGCGCTCCTCGATGCCGCCATGGGTCGTGCCGCGCGCGACGCCGGACGCACGACGAGCTCGGCTTGACCTCGAAGGGGCGCTCGTGAAATCCTTCACAAGTGCGGATCCTGATCTGCGGAGGCGGATTCGTCGGTACGTACTCGGCGCTGCGCCTCGAGCGCCGGCTCGGGGACTCGGGGCACGAGGTCGTGCTCGTGAACCCTGAGAACTACCTCCAGTACCAGCCGTTCCTCCCGGAGGCGGCGTCGGGCACGATCGAGCCCCGCCACGTCGTGGTCGCGCTGCGCACCGTCCTGCCCCGGACCCGCCTCGTCGTCGGCGAGGTCGAGACCGTCGACCACGACGCTCGTCAAGCGTGGGTGCGGACCCTCGGCGGCGAGCCCCTCGAGCTCCACTACGACGCCCTCGTCCTTGCCCCCGGGTCGATCTCCCGAGTGCTGCCGGTGCCGGGCTTGGCCGAGCGGGGCGTCGGCTTCAAGACCATCGAAGAGGCGATCCATCTGCGCAACGACGTGCTCGCTCGGCTCGAGGCTGCGGCGGGAGCTACCGATACCGTCCGTCGCCAGGCGCTGTTGACGTTCGTGTTCGTCGGAGGTGGGTATGCCGGCGTCGAGGCGTTGGCCGAGCTCGAAGACCTCGCCCGCAGCGCGATGCATCACTATCCCGAGCTGCACGACGCCCGGGTGCGCTGGGTGCTGGTCGAGGCAGCCGACACCATCCTCCCCGAGATCGGGGCCGGCCTGGCACGCTATGCCCAGGGGTTGCTGGCGCGACGAGGGATCGAGGTCCGGCTCCACACCCGGCTCGAATCGGCCGAGGGGGGCATCATGCGCCTGTCCGACGGCGAGGTCTTCCCGGCCGAGACCCTGGTCTGGACGACCGGCGTGCGCCCCCACCCGCTCGCGACCCGCTCAGGCCTCGCCGTCGACGCCCACGGACGGGTGGCCACCGATGAGTACCTGCGGGTGCTGGATCGGGAAGGCCGTCCGGTGCCCGACCTCTGGGCGGCGGGCGACTGCGCCGCGGTCCCGGACGTCACGACCGGCGGCATGTCCCCGCCGAGCGCGCAGCACGCACTACGCCAGGCCCGGCGCCTGGCCGAGAACCTGGTCGCGACGATCGCCGGCCGGCCGCTGCGGCAGTTCCGCTACCACAACCGGGGCCAACTCGTGTCGCTCGGTCGCTATCGCGGCGTGGCACGCCTCCCTTGCAACGTGCGCGTGCGCGGGCTCTTGGCGTGGTGGCTGCACCGCAGCTACCACCTCGCCATGATGCCGACGCTGAATCGCCGGGTCCGGATCGCCATCGACTGGTCGGTCGCACTGCTCTTTCCGCGCGACGTCATCGCGCTGGGCTCGCTCGAGCGACCACACGACGCCTTCCTGCACGCCGCCGGCCGGGGCCAGGAGCGCGCCGGGTAGCCGATCTTCTCTCTATGTCGGTTTCTGGCCGCGATCGCGGGATCTTCCCAGTCTCGCGGCGCCAAAAGCTGCGGGGGCTGAGCGCGCTATTTCACGACCACGCCGTCGAGGGCGGGGTCGGCGGGCGGGAACTGCGGGTCGAGGGTGCGCAGCGCGTCGACGAGGAGCGTCGCCAGTGCGACGTTGCGCACCCATTTCCGGTCGGCGGGCACGATCCACCACGGCGCCCAGTCCGTCGAAGTCTCGGTGATGGCGCGCTCGTACAGTCGCTGATGCTCGTCCCACTGCTTGCGGACCTCGAGATCGGCGAGGTTGAACTTCCAGCGCTTGGTCGGGTCGTCGAGACGAGCCTGCAGCCGCGCGCGCTGCTCCTCGCGTGAGATGTGCAGGAAGACCTTCAGGATCGTCGTGCCCTCGTCGACCATCATGCGCTCGAACTCGCGAATGTGGCGATACCGCAGCGCGCACTGCCGATCATCGACCGCGCCGACCATGCGCGCCGCCACGACGTCCTCGTAGTGCGAGCGGTTGAAGACGCCGAGCCGGCCCCGCGTCGGGCAGTTCGCGTGCACGCGCCAGAAGTAGTCGTGCGCGAGCTCGGTGTCGCTCGGCGCCTTGAACGGCGTCACCGCACATCCCTGCGGGTTCAAGCCGGAAAGCACCTTGCGGATGGCGCCGTCCTTGCCCGCGGCGTCCATGCCCTGGAGCACGAGCAACATGCTGCGCCGGGCTTCGGCCCAGAGCCGGTCGTGCAGTTCGTCGAGGTCGGGCAGCAGGGCGTCGAGCGCCGTGGCCCCGGCGGACTTGTCGGCGAGCCCGAGCGTGTCGCGGGGATCGCGACGGTCGAGCGCGGGCTGCTCGCCGGGGACTACCCGCAACGCCTGCATCCGTCCTCTTCCCGCCATGGTCAGTACCGCAGCTCGGCGAGCACGGCGTAGTGGTCGGACGGATGGACGCCGTCGACGGGTTCGATCCCCTCCACGCATGCCGACACCACGTGACCGGCGCCCCGCGCCTTGGGCCAGCCTACGAACACGTAGTCGATGCGCCGGTCCGGCTCCAGGTCGCGCGCCGCGAACGGGTTGGCGTTCGACCACGTCAGACCGCGCCCGTCGCCGGCCGCATCCCACGAGTCGACGAACACCAGGCGGGGCACCGGTACCGCGGCGCGCCCGGTCAGCATTCGGATCTCGTCGGAGGTGGGCTCGGCGTTGAAGTCGCCGCACACGATGGGTGGGAAGGTTCGCCCGCGCGTCTCGGCCACGAACTCTGCCAGCGCCCGCACCTGCAGCTGGCGCACGTGACTCTGGTCGAAGCGCCAGTTGAGATGGGTCGTGTAGAGCTCGAAGCGCCCCCTGGGACCGTCGATGTCCGCTCGCAGCGCGACCCGGAACTCGTTCGTCTCGGGCGTCGTCGGGAGCTCGCGCCGTTCGGTGGCCACGATCGGCCAGCGCGACAGGATCGCGTTGCCGAACATCGCCTCCCCCGTGTCGAAACCCTCGGCGTAGGCGTGCTCGAAGCCGAGCGTGTCCGCCAGAACGGCCGCCTGGCCGGTGCCGCCGGCGTGTCCCCAAACCTCTTGCAGCGCGATCACATCGGCGTCGATGCGCGCCAGCGTCGCCGCGATCGCCGGTTGACGCGATTCCCACGGCCCGAACCGCCACCACACGTTCCAGGTGAGGACGCGCAGCCGGGTCTCGATCAGCTCGTCGGGCTCGGGCACCGCAGGATCATGGCAGGCGCGGGCGTAGGCTGGGCCGCATGATCGATTACGCCGCGATCGACACCGCGGTCGGCCGCAACTGGTACGACCTCGACCCCGACCTCCAGGCCCGCGTCCGCCGCGACTGCCCGCCCGCGGACCTCGAATGGACCGACGCCAAGCTCCATGATTTCGGCGGGCTCGTGGGCGAGCGGGTGGCGCCCAACTCCGACGTGGTCGACGCCAACCCTCCCGAGCTCGTCCGCTACGACCGGTGGGCATCCGAGATCAACGAGATCGTGCACCATCCCGCCAACCTCGAGTCGAAGCGCTTGCTCTGGGAGAGCGGCTACACGGGCGGCTTCGCCCGCGACGAGGCGCAGCGCGGCCGTCCCGTGCCCGGCATCGTGAACGCCGCCACCAGCTACCTGCTCTCGCAGGCCGACACCGGGCTCGTGTGCAGCTTGGGCATGACTTCGGGCGTCGCCGGCCTCGTCGCTGCGTACGCCCCCGCCGACGTGCGCGACTCGCTCCTCCCCGGGCTGCGCGCCGACGACCTCGACCACGGGGTCGATGGCTCGATGTTCCTCACCGAGCGCGACGGCGGCTCCGATCTCGGCCGAACCGTGCACTGCAGCGCGCGCGACCTCGGCGACGGGCGCGTCCTCATCAACGGCGAGAAGTGGTTCTGCTCGAACATCGACGGAGCCGCCATCGTGATGCTCGCCCGCCCGGAAGGCGCGCCCGACGGCCCGGGCGGCCTCGGCCTCTACCTCGTGCCGAAGTTCCGGGAAGACGGATCCCGCAACGGCATCACCATGCGCCGGCTCAAGCCCAAGCTCGGGACCAAGAGTGTGCCCACGGGCGAGGTCGAGTTCCACGATGCCCTGGGGTACGCGCTGCGGCCGCGCCGCGAGCGCAGCGACGAGAGCTCGCCGACCGACGTCGGCGGTCTCGGCCGCATGATGGAGATGGTCAACGGATCGCGCTTCGGCGTCGCCATGATGGGCCTCGGCATCGGACGCCGCTCGTTCCTCGAGAGCATGGTGTGGGCCCACCACCGTCAGGCGAAGGGACGGCTGCTCGTCGACCTGCCGCTGCTGCGGGAGGAGCTCGTCGACTTCCTGGTCGAGCTCGAGGCCGCCTTCGCCCTCGGCTTCGAGTGCGCCGCCGCCACTCGCTTCGACGACGGCGACCGACTGCGGCGCATCCTCGTGCCGGCGGCGAAGGTGCGCCTCTGCCGGTTCGGTGTCGAGGGAGCCAGCTCCGCGGTCGAGCTTCATGGTGGGAACGGCTACTGCGAGGACTGGGGCCTCACCCGCCAGCTCCGTGACGCGCAGTGCCACACGATCTGGGAGGGGTCCGAGCAGATCTGCCAGCTCGACGTGCTGCGCGCCATCCGCCGTAGCGATGCGCAGCAGGCGGTGTTCGCCCGTGTCGACCAGGTGCTCGGTGCGGCTGTTGAGGTTCCCACCTACCTCGTGGAAGCGGTCGACGCCATCCGCGGCGCACGCGGTGAGCTCGAACGCCGCATCGAAGAGCTGCCTGCGCTCGACGCCGATCTCGCCGAGGCACGCGCGGCGCGTCTCACCTCGCTGCTCGCCGCCACCGCGAGCGCGGCGCTGCTGCTCGAGCAAGCAGTCGACGACCCGCACAAGGCACTGGTGACACTGCGCTTCACCCGCCGTCACTTCACGCCGGGCGGAGCATGGGCTGACGGCATCGCCGCGGTGGCAGGACGCGAGCTCCTCAGCTTCGACGACCTCGACCACACGACGGCCGAGAAGGCAGCGGCCTGATCAGCTCCTGCCGAGGTAGGCGTCCCGCAGGACGCTGGTCTCGAGCTCGATCTCGTCGACGCGGTGCTTCACGACGTCGCCGATGCTGACGAGCCCGCAGAGACCGTCCCGATCGACCACCGGGAGATGGCGGTGACGGGTGCGCGTCATCTCGGCCATGACATCCTTGATCGTGTCGTCGGGCGAGCACGTCGGCACGGCGCGCGTCATGACATCGGCCACCCGTCGATCGACGATCGTCGCACCATGGCGGCTGAGGCCGTGCACGATCTCCCGCTCGGAGATGATCCCCTGGACCCGGCGCCCGTCGTCGGACACCACCAGCGCCCCGATGCCCAACGCCGTCAGCCGGTGGACCACCGACGCCACCGTGGCGTTAACAGGGGTCGTCTCGACGGTGTTGCCCTTCAGCTCGAGGATGCTGGCCACCTTCATCGGCGCACCTCCTCGGTTCCCCGGGTCGTACGTCGATGTTCCCCCTCGCCGGTCCCTATTGCAACCTGGGCCGTGGTCAGTAGCCGTAGGGACCGCCGCCCGAGGTCGACGGCGAGCGCGTCTCGCTGGTCCCGTTCGAGCTGCTGCTCTCACCGGCCTTGGTGAACACGGCGCCCTGCATCCCCTGCCCGTCGTGGAAGCGGCAGTAGAAGGCGACGAAGCCACTGTCGGGCACGGTGACCTTCACGGTCGCGTCCTTGCCCGCCGACACCACCTTGTCGACGTCCTCGGCGTCGATCGTGAACGTGTGCGACGCGTTGCCCTCGTTCTCGAGCTTCACCCTGACCGTCGATCCCGGCTTCGCCCTGATGAACGTCGGCTCGAAGTAGAAGTCGTCCTGCTCCACGTCGATCGAGCGCTGCTTCACCGTCTTGGTGCCGTGGCTGTTGACCTTGCCCTCCAGGTCCACCGGGGGCGGCTTCTTGGGGGGCGAGCCGGCAGCGGCCACCGCCGGGGCCGCGAGTGCGACGGCGGCGATCGCCGAGACGACCAGGAACAGCTTGCGCACGACGAGCTCCTTTGGTGCCGACGACGGCTACGTATCGGATACGGACGGGGCGTTCGGCCGGATTGCGTTTGACAAAAGCCGACCGAAGTAGTCGGATTTAAGGTATGAGGAAGCGCGGTCTGCTCGTCGCGCTGGTCGCCCTCGGCCTCGGGCTCGTGGCGGCCCCTGCGATCTTCCAGATGTGGTCTCGGGCGCCGAAGGGCGCGGTCATGCTCGACGAGTTCCGGCCCTACATGACCGAGCGGAAGATCGCGAGCTTCCAGGACTACATGCGCCAGATCGACGCCGCGGTCGAGGAGACCGACGAGCATCTTCGCCCCTATGTCGCCGAGAACGCCGGGATCGACGACGCCGAGTTCGCGACCCGATTCGCCGAGTTCGACGACTTCACGGAGGAGTGGCCGGCGATCGACGCCGACATGTCCGACATGCTCGTCCGCGTCCGCGCCAGCGTCGACAACTACGAAGCGGTCGACGCGCTCCCCCCGTTCGACCTCTTTCCCTGGTTCTTCGTCGTCCCGGGGGCCCTGATCGCGTCGCTGGCGGGCTTCAAGCTGTGGCGGCCGCAGTCCGGCGCGACGTCGCTGTGGGTGCTGGTCGCCCTCGGCATCGGACTGATCGCGGCGCCGTTCGTCTTCCAGATGTTCTCTCGGGCCCCGAAGGGGGCAGAGATGATGGACGAGTTCACGACGATTGAGACCCGTCCCCGCGTCCAGACCATGCAGGGCTACTTCAGCTCGATGGCGATCGGCGAGGGCTCGATCCGTCTCGGCATCATTCCCGCGCTGCACGACGAGGCGGGGCTCACGGACGAGCAGATCGCCGAGCAGTTCCCGGCGGTCTCGGAGCTGCACGACAACTGGATCACGATCATCAACGAGATGACGCCGATGATCGGTGCGATGAGCGACAACGTCGACAACTACGAAGCGATCAAGGCGCTCCCGCCGTTCACCCTGTTCCCGTTCTTCTTCGTGCTGCCCGGCGTGATCGTCGCCGCGCTGGCTGGTCTCGCCTTACGACGGGAGCGACCGCGCCCTCACGACCGCGCCGCAGCCGAACCGGTACGCGAACACGCCTTCGATGCAGCCGAGCAACGAGGAGCTCCTGTCATGACCGGTCGCCATCGCCTTCGAGCAGCCGCCGGGATGCTTGCGCTCGTGTTCATCGTCGCGAGCACCGCCGCGGTCGCCGGCGCGGCGTCTGCGCAGAGCACGAAGCCCAGGAAGCTGGTCGGCACCTTCGAGCTGACCCCTGGAACTTGCGACGCGTCCGGCGCGGCGTCGGGCTCGTACTTCCGGATGGTGCTCGTCGGGGGCACAGTCGACAACGGCCCGTTCTTTGCCAACCCCGACAGCACATGCGCGGACAAGACGTACATCCCGGCTGCGCCCGGCACCGACGGGGGCCTCATCACCGGGCGGTACCAGCGCCAGCCCGATCCGGCGTTCGACGGCACCGGCAACTCGCTGGCCGCCGGCATCATCGAGCCGCAGGCGTTCACCGCCATCGACTTCAGCGTCTCGACCAACCCGACCGAGCCGCAGACCGGCGACAAGGTGCCAAAACCGACCATCAGGGTGAAGCGCAAGAAGCTCACCGGCGATCTCCGGGCCGTCACGGCCTCCTGGAACAACGAGGACTTCAGTCAGGGTTCTCCCAAGCCAGACGGTTCGCGACCGGGCCTGACCACGCGGGTCACGGGCACGTACGACGCGCGGTCGGGCGAGTTCACCCTCGAGTGGGCGAGCCAGATCGTGGGCGGCCCGTTCAACGACTTCACGGGCATCTGGCACTGGGAAGGCACCTTCGAGAAGAAGTAGGCAACCATGAGCGACACCAAGGAAACGCTGTTCAGCTTCCCCAACCCGGTGAACGAGATCTCGGCCCGGCTCGTCGCCACCGGCGTCGTGATCCAGGCGCTCGTGATCATCGCCTTCGACCTGCCGTGGCTCACGCTGTTGCTGGCGTACGGCTTCGTCGCCCGGGTGCTGACGGGCCCGAAGCTCAGCCCACTGGGCCTGCTCGTCACCAGGGTGATCGTCCCGCGGTTGTCGATCGCCCCGCGCTATGTCGCCGGTCCCCCGAAACGGTTCGCACAGGCGATCGGCGTCGTGTTCTCGGTCACCGCCGCGGTGCTCGCGCTCGGCTTCGACCAGATCGGTGCGGCGTATGTCGTGCTCGGATTGCTGGTCGTGGCGGCGTCGCTCGAGGCGTTCCTGAACTTCTGCCTCGGGTGTCAGGCGTTCGCGCTCCTCATGAGGGCAGGCGTGATCCCCGAGGAGGTGTGCGAGCGCTGCAACAACATCTGGGGCGATGCCGGACCGCCCCGGAAGGTGGAGACGCCGGTCGCTACTCGGTCCTGAGCACGCTCGCCGGGCGGACGCGCGCCGCCCGTCGGGCCGGGAGCGCCGCGAGTAGGTTGGCGAGCACGATCGTCGCCGGGATGATCAACAACACTGCGACGACCGCGACCGGCGCGACATAGAGCAGCGGGGTGTTGTCGGCAACCCAGCGCCACGCCAGACGGCCGGCAACGATGCCGAGGGGCACACCGATGACAAGCCCGATGATCCCGACCGTGGTCGCCTGCCACGCGATGCAGGCCGCGGCCTGGACCGGTCGGAACCCGACCGCGCGCAACACCGCAAGGTCGTGGCGGCGACGGCGCACCGCGGTCACGAGAACATGGCCCACGGCTGCGATGCCCAGGAACGCCAGGAAGAACGCGAGCACGCGCGGCAGACTTCGCACGTTGCGCAGGAAGAGCACGTCCTGGGGCAGCGACGTCGATTCGATCCGAGTCGTCGGTGGGAAGCGGTCGGCGAGGCAACGGGTCAGTGCGTCGAGATCGGTGCCTGGCTCGACGCTGAACCCGATCGAGCGCTCCGCACTCTCGTCCAATTGCGGACCAGACAGCCGGATGAGCCCGGGCTCGGTCATCCACCCGCCCTGGTCGAACGACGTGTGCGCCGTCTGCTGCAGCAGCGCGATTCCGACGACCCGGGCACGCGCCGACCCCTTGTCGCCGTCGACCTTGACGCGATCACCGATGCCGGCATGCAGCGATTTGGCAGTGGCCGGCCCGAGCGCGATCTCGTCGGGCGCCACCGGCGCGCGGCCGTCGAGCAGCGCGTATGCGAGATCACCTCGAACAGGCTTCAGGGCGTATCCCGCGGTCCCGCTGCCGCCGATGTCGAGCGCCACCCTGCGCTGATCGGCGATCTCGTCGATCCCCGGCGTCGTGCGCACGATGCCCACGACCTGGCGCGGCTTCACCTGGCCGTCCAGGAAGACCTCGAGGTCGAGCACCTGACCCGACCGCGAGCGTTCGGCGAGCGCATCGTCGATGCCCGTCACCAGGCCGAGGGCACCGACGACCCCGATCACGGCCGCAACCGCACCCGCGATTGCCGGCCACACCGGGAGGGAGCGCTCGCCTCGGCCCCGCTCCAGGGCGAGGCCCGCGCCGATGGCGACCGGCAGCGGCGCGACCGAGCGCACCCGACGTATGAGCACCGGCTCGCGTTCCGCTCTACGCGGCCCGGGCGACGTCGCTCGGAGCGCGCCACCGGCTGCGATCAGCATCGTGAGCGCGAAGAGCGCGAGCGCGCCGAGGGCGAGGACGAGCGCGTCGACGTCGAGGCCCGGGTCGGGCTCGAGCCGTCCGGCGAGCCCGATCGGGAACAGCGGTGACAACGCGACGG
>JAPSGP010000041.1 GCA_031177445.1 Acidimicrobiia bacterium | reverse complement strand
GCCGAGGCGAGGACCACCCGGGGCTCCCATCCCGCCTGTTTCGGTCGCAGGAGATGCAGCGCAGACGAGTAGTCGGCCGCGGCAGCGCGGGCCGCAGCGGCGAGCTCTCCGTCGGCCTTGTTGACGACGACCAGGTCGGCCAACTCGACGATGCCGCGCTTGATGCCCTGGAGCTCGTCCCCACCCGCGGGTGCCAGGAGCAGAAGGAAGAGGTCGGCCATGGCGTCGACCGCCACCTCCGACTGACCGACACCCACGGTCTCGACGATGACGACGTCGAACCCGGCGGCTTCGCACAGGAGCATCGCCTCTCGGGTTCGCCGCGCGACCCCGCCGAGCGTGCCCCCGGTCGGCGACGGGCGGATGAATGCCGACTGCGAGCGGGTGAGGTCCTCCATCCGGGTCTTGTCGCCGAGGATCGACCCGCCGCTGCGCGTGCTCGAGGGGTCGACCGCGAGCACGGCAACACGGTGGCCCTGGTTGAGGACGTGCAGCCCGAGCGCCTCGATGAACGTCGACTTACCGGCGCCGGGCGAGCCCGAGATCCCGATCCGGATCGACTGCCCCGTCTTGGGCAACACCGAGGCCAGCAGCTCGTCGGCGTCCTCGCGGTGATCGGCCCGGCTCGACTCGACCAGCGTGATCGCCCGTGCGAGCGCACGCCGGTCGCCGTCGAGGACCTGCCGCGCGAGCTCGCTCATCGAGGTGTAATCGGCAGCAGGATCGTTCGCATGTGACGAATCTTGCCGCCGATCGGATCGCAGCTACGCCGAGTGGCGATTGCGCAGCAAGCCGACGATCTCGGCCGCGGCCTGGGGGATGTTGGTCCCCGGCCCGTAGACCGCACTGACCCCCGCGTCCAGCAGGAAGTCGTAGTCCTGGGGCGGGATCACGCCGCCGCAGACGACGAGGATGTCGTCGCTTCCCTGCTTGCGCAGCTCGCCCAGCAGGTCGGGCACGAGGGTGCGGTGGCCGGCGGCCTGGCTCGAGACGCCGATCACGTGGACGTCGTTCTCGATCGCGTCGCGCGCCGCTTCTTCCGGCGTCTGGAACAGCGGCCCGACGTCGACGTCGAAACCGATGTCGGCGAACGCGGTGGCGATGACCTTCGCGCCGCGGTCGTGACCGTCCTGGCCGAGCTTCACCACCAGCATGCGCGGCCGTCGCCCCTCGCGCTCGGCGAACTCGTCGACCTCCTTGCGGATCCGCTCGTAGGCTTCGTCGCCTTCGTAAGCCGATCCGTACACGCCGCTGATGCTACGAACCGTCGCCCGGTGACGCGAGAACACCTGCTCGAGCGCATCGGAGATCTCGCCCACGGTGGCGCGCGCCCGCGTCGCCTCGATCGACAGCGCGAGCAGGTTGGCGTCGCCGGCCGCGCCCTCGCTCAGGTGCGCGAGCGCCTCCTGCGTCCGCCGCTCGTCTCGGCTCGCGCGCACGCGCTCCAGCCGTTCGATCTGCTGCACGCGCACCGCGGTGTTGTCGACGGCGCGGATGTCGACCGGTGGCTCGTGCTCCAGGCGATACTTGTTGAGTCCGACGACGACCTCTTCGCGCCGGTCGATGCGCGCCTGACGACGGGCGGCCGCCTCCTCGATGCGCAACTTCGGCATCCCCGACTCGACGGCGCGCGTCATGCCACCGAGCTCTTCGACTTCTTCGATCAGGTTCCAGGCCTCGGCGGCGAGGCTATGGGTGAGCGCTTCGACGTAGTAGCTGCCCCCGAGTGGATCGACGACGTGAGGGATGCCGGTCTCCTCCGCCAGGATCAGCTGAGTGTTGCGAGCGATGCGTGCCGAGAACTCGCTCGGGAGCGCCAGCGCCTCGTCGAACGAGTTGGTGTGAAGGCTCTGCGTGCCCCCGAGCACCGCCGCCATCGCCTCCACCGCCGTGCGCACGATGTTGTTGTAGGGGTCGTGCTCGGTGAGCGACACGCCCGAGGTCTGGCAGTGCGTACGCAGCATGAGCGACGCCGGCTTCGTCGGACCGAACTGCCGGATGACGCGCGCCCACAGCAGCCGGGCGGCGCGCAGCTTGGCGATCTCCATGAAGAAGTTCATGCCGATCGCGAAGAAGAAGGAGAGCCGGCCGGCGAAGGCATCGATGTCGAGGCCGCGGCTGGTCGCAGCTCTGACGTACTCGAGCCCGTCGGCGATGGTGAAGGCGAGCTCCTGCACCGCGGTCGCGCCCGCCTCCTGCATGTGATAGCCGGAGATCGAGATGGAGTTGAACTTCGGCATGTGATCGGCCGTGTACTGGATGATGTCGGCCACGATCCGCATGCTCGGCTCGGGCGGGTAGATGTAGGTGTTGCGGACCATGAACTCTTTGAGGATGTCGTTCTGGATGGTCCCGGCGAGCTGGTCCTGGGCGACGCCCTGCTCCTCGGCCGCCACGACGTAGCCGGCGAGCACCGGGAGCACCGCGCCGTTCATCGTCATCGACACGGTCATCTGGTCGAGCGGGATCCCGTCGAAGAGGATCTTCATGTCCTCGACGGAGTCGATCGCGACCCCCGCCTTGCCCACGTCGCCGACGACCCGGGGATGGTCGCTGTCGTAGCCACGGTGCGTCGCCAGGTCGAACGCCACCGAGAGACCGTGCTGTCCGGCGGCGAGGTTCTGGCGGTAGAAGGCGTTCGACTCCTCGGCGGTGGAGAAGCCCGCGTACTGCCGGATCGTCCATGGCCGGTTGGCGTACATGGTCGCCCGGATGCCGCGGACGAAGGGATCGAACCCCGGAAGGGTGTCGACCGCTTCGAGCCCTTCGAGGTCGGCGGCGGTGTAGAGCGGGGCGACGTCGAACCCCTCCGGCGTGTGCCAGGTCAGGCGGTCGATGTCGGTTTTCAGCTCACGTTCTGCGAGTGCCCGCCAGTCCGCGACGGACTTCCTTTCGGCCGGATCAGGCTCGCGCACGAGCCCCAGGCTACCGGCGCGTCGCTAACTGGCCCGGGGGAGCGGAGTGGGGGGCTCGGGCCGGCTGGCCTGCTCGAGCGCAGCCCGGGCCTGGGCCACGCCCTGGCGGCCGACCCGGCGCGCGTGCTCGTCGAGCCGCCAATCGGGCCAGCGCAGGCTGCGGCGAGCGGTACGGGCCTTGACCGCACGCGCCCGCCGGGGCTGGCCGACGGTACGGTCGACCTGGCGTCCCTCGACGAGGCGAAGCTGCGTTCCCACACCAGAAGTATCTCTTCTGGGTGTGACAGTTATTCCGCGCCCCTTCTGATTCCTAGACTTTCTCCCCTATGCCGTACCTCGATTACGCGGCCACGACGCCGATGGAGCCGGAGGCGATCGTCGCCATGGAGCCCCTCCTGGCCGGCGCCTTCGGGAATCCGTCGGGCGCGCACGCGACGGCGCGGGCGGCCAAGACTGCCCTCGAGGAGGCACGGGAGCGAGTCGCTCTCGCCCTCGGTGCGCGGCCGGAGGAGATCGTGTTCACGGGCGGCGGCACGGAGGCCGACAACCTGGCGGTGAAGGGCGCCGCCCGGGCCGCCCGTGCCGCCGGGCTGGGCGACGGGGTGGTGACCACCGCCTTCGAGCACAAGGGCGTTCTGGCCGCTTGCGACCGGCTCGAGCGGGAAGGGTTCCAGGTCACTCAGGCGCCGGTCACCGCCGGCGGCCTCATCGACCTCGAGGCGCTCGCGGCGGCGCTCGACGACGAGACGGTGGTCGTGTCGGTCATGCTCGTGAACAACGAGGTCGGCACGATCCAGCCGCTCGGCGAGGTCGCAGAGCTGGTTCGCGCCCGCGCGCCCCGAGCGGTCCTCCACACCGACGCGGTGCAGGCGGTCCCGTGGCTCGACGTCGCTCACGAAACCGCCGCCGCCGACCTGGTCGCGGTTTCGGCACACAAGTTCGGCGGGCCCAAGGGCGTCGGGGCGCTCGTGCGGCGACGTGCGGTGGCGCTCGAGCCGCTCGTCGAAGGCGGCGGCCAGGAGTGGGGTCTGCGTTCGGGGACCTCCAACGTCGCGGGCGTCGTGGGCATGGCCACCGCATTGCAGATCGTCGGCGAGCGCCGCGATCGTGAGGTTGCACGAGTCCGCGACCTTCGGGACCGTCTTGCCGCCGGCTTGGCCGCGCACCTTCCCGGGTCGTTCTTCAATGGCGAGCCGTCGAAGAGGATCGCCGGCAACTGCCACGTCGGTTTCCCGGGCGTCGAAGCCGAGGCGCTGCTCGTGCTGCTCGATCAGGCGGGGGTGTGCGCATCGGCAGGCTCGTCGTGCACCTCGGGCGCGACCGAGCCGTCGCACGTGCTCGCGGCGATGGGCCTCCGTCGGCGAGACGCACTCGCGTCGATTCGCCTCAGCCTCGGCTACCGCTCGACCGATGCCGACGTCGACGAGGCACTCGTCGTGATCACGAAGGCCGTCACGCAGCTCGCGCCGTTGAGCGCTACGGCATGACGGCCCCTGCTCCTGCACGCGTGCTCGTCGCCATGAGTGGCGGCGTGGATTCGTCGGTCGCGGCCGCATTGCTGCGCGACGCGGGTCACGACGTCACTGGGGTGACGCTCAAGCTCTGGGGCGGAGAGTCCGATTCGGGGTGCTGCAGCGCTGCGGACGTCGAGGACGCTCGCCGGGTGGCGGCGCAACTCGACATCCCGCACTACGTCTTCAATTTCGCCGACGAGTTCGAGGCGAAGATCGTCGATCAGTACGTCGACGCCCACGCTGCGGGCGAGACGCCCAACCCGTGCGTCGAATGCAACCGGTCGATCAAGTTCGGCCGGCTGCTCGAACGAGCGGAGGCCCTCGGGTTCCAGTACGTCGCCACCGGGCACCATGCCCGAGTCCGTTGCCACGCCGACGGGCGGTACCAGCTGTTGCGGGGCGTCGACTCCGCCAAGGATCAGTCGTACGTGTTGTACATGCTCGGCCAGCGGGAGCTGCGCCGGACGCTCCTCCCCGTGGGCGAGCTGACCAAGCCTGAGGTCCGCGCCCATGCGGCTCGCCTGGGGCTGCGCACCGCCACGAAGGCCGAGAGCATGGACGTCTGCTTCATCAAACGCGGTGGGCGGGCACAGTTCCTCGCCGATCGCCTCGAGGCGCGGCCGGGGCCGATCGTCGACGAGGCCGGCACCGTTGTGGGGCGTCACCGCGGGGTAGCGACGTTCACCGTCGGCCAGCGGCGCGGGCTCGGCGTCGCCGCCGGCCAGCGGCGCTACGTGCTCGGCGTCGACGCACCGTCGGCCACGGTCACGATCGGGCGCCGGGAAGAGCTGCTGCGCGACGGCGTCGACGTGCGCGAGCTGTGCTTCGTCGCCGAACCGCCCGCTGCCGCCGCCACCGTGACCGTGCAGTCGCGCGCACACGGGCGCCCCGTGCCCGGGCGCCTGGAGGGCAAGCGCGTCCGGTTCGACGCGCTCCAGCCCCGGATCGCGCCCGGGCAGGTGGTCGCCCTCTACGACGGCGACGCTCTGCTCGGCGGCGGGATCGCGGCATGACGCAGGCCGTTCCGGGGCTTCCGGAACGATGGTGCGTCCCGGCGGCCGCGCAGGGAGGCCAGCACGAGGCTGCCGCTGGGGGCACCCTCCTTGCACCCGCGGCGTGGTTCGCGGCCTAATGGCGAGGTGGGGGCGCCGAAGATCACCGTGTTCCTCGCCGACGACAACGTGATCGTGCGCGAGGGCGTGCGGGCGATGCTGGCGCTCGAGCCCGATCTCGAGATCGTGGGGGTCGCAGCCGACTACGACGAGCTGGTGGCCGGCGCCACCAAGATGGAGCCGCAGGTGCTCGTGACCGACATCCGTATGCCGCCGTCGTTCCAGAGCGAGGGCATCGACGCGGCCAAGGAGCTGCGCAAACGGCACCCGGGTACCGGCGTCGTGGTGCTGTCGCAGTACGACGACCCCGACTACGCCGTTTCGCTGCTCGGTGAAGGCGCCGCCGGGTACGGGTACCTGCTCAAGGATCGGGTCGCCGAGGGCGACCAGCTCGCGCGGGCCGTGCGAGAGGTCGCGACCGGCGGGTCCGTGCTCGACCCGAAGATCGTCGAGGCGCTCGTGCAGCCGGTGAGCGACGACAGTGGCCTGTCGCCGGCGGAGGAAGAGCTGCTGCGCCACATCGCCGAGGGGCGCCCCATCAAGGCGATCGCGGCGGCGCAGGGCACGACGCCGGCGGCGGTGGCGGACGCGGTCGACGACCTTTTCCTTGCGCTGTCCAGGAGCGCGAGCACCGGCGCCAAGGGCGCGCTCAAACGGCTCCGCATGCTCCAGCAGGCGATCATCGAGCGGGAGGAGCAGGGTGAGACCCTGAGCCGGCTGCTTCCGGGCGGCGTCGCTGACAGGGTCCGTGCCGGCGGTCACAGCATCGGCGAGACCGAAGAGCTCGACGTCACGGTGCTCATGTCCGACATCCGCGGGTACTCCGGCATCGCCGAGGGGGCCGATCCGAGCGCGCTGGCCCGCCAGCTGAACGCGCACCGGGCCGAGATGAACCACGCCGTCCTCGATGCCGGCGGCACGGTCATGCAGTTCGTGGGCGATGCGGTGATGGCCGTCTTCGGCGCACCCGTCCCGCTCGACGATCATGCCGATCGGGCCCTCGAAGCCGCGCTCATGATGCACTCGCGCCAGGCGTCGTTGAATGACCGCTGGGAAACCGAAGGCCTGTCGCCGTTCGGGCTCGGGATCGGGTTGTCCACCGGGCCGGTGGCGGCCGCCCTGCTCGGTTCGGAGGAGCGGCTCGAGTACACCGTCGTAGGCGACACGGTGAACCTGTCCCAACGGCTGCAGGACCTGGCACGCCCCGCCGGGTGCACAGTCCTGAGCGAAGCGACGTACCAGGCGTTGAGCCGCCCGCTCGAGGCCCAAGAGCTCGACCCGACCACCGTGAAGGGACGCAAGTCGGTCGTGCGCGCGTATCGAGTACCAGTCGAATCAGGAGGCAGGTGATGTCAGACGAGCTCGTCGTGGAGACCCACGGCCTGCAGAAGACGTTCGAGTCCGAGGGAGCACCGGTGCGCGCCCTGCGTGGCGTCGAGTTCGAGATGCGCAGGGGTGAGTTCGTTGCCGTCATGGGCCCCTCCGGCTGCGGGAAGTCGACGCTGCTGAACTTGATCGCCGGCCTCGACACGCCGAGCGACGGCGACGTGCAGGTGGCGGGCGAAACCCTCGTCGGCAAGGACGAGAACCAGCTCGCCAAGATGCGCCGCGCCCACATCGGCATCGTGTTCCAGTTCTTCAACCTGCTCGAAGGCATGAGCGTCCTGGAGAACGTCACCCTCCCTGCCGTGATCGCCGGCACCCCTCGCCGCCAGGCGGAGACCCGCGCCCGTGACCTGCTCGACCTGCTCGGCCTGGTCGACAAGGCGAAGGACGCGCCCGGGGTGCTCTCCGGTGGTCAGCGCCAGCGCCTGGCGATCGCCCGCGCGCTGGCGAACCAGCCCACGCTCGTGCTCGCCGACGAGCCGACGGGCGCGCTCGACTCCGACGGTGGCCGTGAGGTGCTCGAGCTGTTCCGGCGCCTGCACGCGGGTGGTCAGACCATCCTGCTCGTCACCCACGACCGCGACGTCGCCGACGCCGCCGACCGCATCGTGCACATGCGCGATGGACGCATCGTCGACAGCGGCATGGAGACGGTCAGCGTGGCCAGCGACGAAGCGAGCTCGTAGCCGTCGGACTCGGGGGGCCAGGCGAGGTGGCTGCGGGCTGGCTGTGGCTCCGGGCCGAGCTCCGCAGACGGTGGCGGGCGTCGCTCATCCTCGTCGCGCTGATCGCGCTCGGCGCGGGCATCTCCATGGCGACATTTGCGGGTGCCCGCCGCACGGACAGTGCGTACGACCGGTTCCTGGTCGCGCAACACGCCGACGACGTAGTGATGCCGAGTGGCGGAGGCGTCTTCGGCTTCGCCGACCTCGACGTCGACGCGGTCGCGGCGCTGCCACAGGTCGGCGAGGACGCGCGGTTCGTCTACTACCAGCTCGGGCTGCCGGGGCAGCCGGGCGCCGGCGATCTCGACGCCGGCGAGGTCGTGTTCTTCTCCGATCGCGACGATCGGATGGGGACCACGATCGATCGGATCAAGGTCCTCGAGGGCCGGCGCCCGGCGCGTGACGAGCCGTTCGAGCTCGCGATCGGGTTCCATGCCGCTGAGCGCTACGACCTCGAGGTCGGCGACGAGGTCGAGCTCACGTTCTTCCCCGCGGGCACCGACTTGTACGGCGGTGACGTGCCACCGGGACAGCAGTTCACGTTCGAGATCGTCGGGATCGAGGCCGCCCCGCACGAGTTCCCGCCGATCGCGGATCAGACTCTGCCGGTCCTGCACTCGTCGCCCGCGTTCGACGAGCGGTTTCGGGACGAGCTCCTTGCGATCGACGCGATCGCGGTGCGTCTCGATCGCGGCGCGGACGACGTCCCCGCCTTCAAGGCCGCGGTCGAGCGGCTCGCTGGCGGGAAGAACGTGCTGTTCTTCGGGCAGGAAGAGCAGTCGAGGGGGGTAGAGCGCTCCATCCACGTCCAGGTGCAGGCGCTCACGCTGCTGGGCGCGCTAGTCATCGTCGTGGTGCTCCTGGTGGTTGGGCAAGCAATCGTGCGTCAGGTGCTACTCGAGTCGGCCGACGCCGCGACGCTGCGGGCGCTCGGGTTGAGCGGACGCAGCTGGTGGTGCTCGCCGGAGTGCGCGCCGCGATCGTGGCCGGCATCGGTGCGCTCCTCGCGTTCGGCTTGGCGGTGCTGCTGTCGCCGCTCGCGCGCGTGGGCCTCGCGGGAAACGTCGAACCCGATCCCGGGCTCGCAGTCGACAGCGTTGTTATCGGTCTCGGCGTCGTGGCGTCGGTGCTGTTCGCGGTGGGCACGGCGGCAGCGACGACATGGTGGAGCACGCGCCGCGCGCCGATCTGGACGGTCGTCGAGCCGGCAGGCGGACGACCGTCTTGCGCCGCGGCCGCGCTCGCCCGGGCGTCCTTACCGGCTCCAACCGTTGCGGGCGTCCGTATGGCCTTGTCGGCGGGCGGGGGGCGCACCGCCGTCCCGATCCGGACGACGTTGTTCGGCGCGATCCTCGCCATCGCGACGGCGGTGGGCGCGATCGGATTCAGCGCGAGCCTCGATCACCTGCTGGACGAGCCACGGCTGTACGGCGTCGCGTGGGACGTCGAGCTCGGCGGCGAGTTCGGCGAAAAAGTGACCGATGAAGACGTCGACCGCCTCGTCGGTAACTCGTCGATTACCGGCCTGGCGTCCGTGACCACGTCCGAAGTGCAGCTCGACGAGCGAGTGCGCGTCCCGGCGCTCGCCGTCGACGTCGAGAAGCGACCGTTCGCGCCGACCGTGCTGGAGGGCCGGCCCCCGCTCGATCGCGGTGAGATCCTCCTCGGCTCCAAGACGATGGACGCGCTCGACACCGATGTCGGCGGGCGGGTTCGGGTCGCAGTCGGTGAGCAAGAGCGGGCGATGCGGGTCGTCGGACGGGGCGTGCTGCCGGTGATCGGAGATGGCGGGCTCGGCCGGGGGGCGTACCTCACCTTCGACAGCCTGCAGCAGCTAGCGCCGGGTGCGGACCGCAACGTCGGTCTTGCACGCTTCGCTCCCGGCACCAACAAGACCAAGGTCGCGGCGACCCTCTCCTCCAGCTTCACCGAAGGAGCCGCGCTCAGCGAAAAGGCCCCGCTGCCCACGGACATCGTGAACTTCGGCCGGGTCGACAACATGCCGTCGGTCATTGCCGGATTGATGGGCCTCCTCGCGGTGGCCGCGCTCGCCCACGCCCTCTTCACGGCCGTGCGCCGCCGCCGCGTGGATCTGGCGATCATGAAGACGCTTGGCTTCTCGCGCCGGCAGCTGGGCGCGACCGTGGCGTGGCAGGCGTCCGTGCTGGCATTGCTGGCGGTGGTCGTCGGCGTCCCGCTCGGTGTCGCGGTCGGTCGCTGGGCATGGAAGGTCTTCGCCGACGGGCTCGGCGTGGTGTACGAGCCCGTCGTGCCGGTCCTGCTCCTGCTGGCGGTCGTGCCGCTGGCACTCGTCCTCGCCAACGCTGTCGCTGCCATCCCCGGCGCGCTTGCGGCGCGCACGCGCGCTGCGACGGTCCTGAGGTCCGAGTAGATGGCCGCGGTCTGGCTCCGGTTCCGTGCCGAGTTGCGCACGCGCTGGCGGGCGTGGCTCGCGCTGGCGCTGGTCGTCGGGCTCGTCGGCGGCGTGGTGCTGGCGCTCGTCGCCGGTGCTCGCAGGACCGACTCTGCCTACGAACGGTTCCTGCGGGCGCAGCACGCGTACGACGCGCTCATCCCGAGCACCATCGACGTGTTCGGCGACGAGACCCAGCGCACCGCCATCTTCGACACCGAAGACCTCCGCCGACTTCCCGAGGTCGTCGACACCGCCGTCTCAGGGGCCTTCTTCGTCTCGGTGGGGGCCGGTGTCGGCGTGCTCGTGCCGAAGAACGAGCGCATCGGAACCGACATCAACCGCTTCAAGATGATCGACGGTCGCCGTCCTGATCCCGACGATCCGAACGAGGCCGTCGTGAGCTTCACGTACGCCGACCAGTACGGCGTCGAAGTGGGCGACGAGATCCAGCTCCTCGACGACTATGTCCTCGGAGAGGTACCCCCCGAGATCCCGCCGGAGGAGGCACGGCTCCTCCTGGCGGCTCGCGAGCGAGTCCTTGCGGCCGTCCCCGACAACGAGCTCACAATCGTCGGCATCGAAGCGTCGCCGGGAGAGTTCCCTCCGCAGATCGAGGGAACCGGCCGCTACCTCGTCCATACGTCCCCCGCGTTGTACCCACTGCGCCGGGACATCGGGACGTTCAGCGAAGCCGCCGATGCGGTGATGGTGCGACTTGCGCAGGGTGAAGACGACGTCGATGCGTTCCTCTCTCGGCTCCAGCGCCTGGGCGGGGGTGCGGAGTCCAGCGTGATCCTCCAGCGGGACTTGACGACGCCCGTTGATAGGTCGCTGCGTACCCAGGCTGTCGCGCTGTACCTCCTGGCGCTCTTGACCGCCCTCGTCGGTGCGTTGATCTGCGGGCAGTTGCTCGCGCGACTCACCTTCCTCGAGTCGTCCGACCATCGCGTGCTGTCGGCGCTGGGGATGGGCCCAGGAGCTCGCTTCGGCTTGGGCATGCTGCGCGCCGCTGCGATCGCAGCCGCGGGCGCGCTCGTCGCGCTCGTCGTGGCGGCAGCGTTGTCACCAGCGTTTCCGGTGGGCCTCGCCCGCACGGCCGAGCCGGATCCGGGGTTCGACGCCGACCTCACCGTTCTGGCGTTCGGCCCGCTCGCGGTGATCGCCGTGATGGTGGCGCTGGCCATGTGGCCGGCGTGGCGAGTGGGGCGCATCGCCAGCGGTGTCGAGGCACCTCGGACGCGACCCTCGGTCACCGGGCGCGTGCTCACCGAGCGGGGCGCACCGTTGCCGGTGAGCACCGGGGTCCGCATGGCGCTCGACCCGGGCCAGGGTCGCAGCTCCGTACCCGTGCGCAGCAGCCTTGCCGGTGTGACCATCGGCGTCGCGACTCTGGTCGCGGCGATCACATTCGGCGCCAGCCTCGCCCATCTCCTCGCGACGCCGCGGCTGTACGGGCAGTCGTGGGACGTCGAGCTGACGACGTACGACAGCACCCTCGTCCGAGGGGGTGCGCGGGTGCTCGAGGACGACGACCGGATCGAAGCGAGCGCCGCCGGCAACTTCCGGGTCGGCTTCGACATCGACGGGGAGCTGGTCGACGGCCTCGTGTTCGATCGAGGGCAGAGCGACTTCTCGCCGCCGATCCTCGAAGGACGCGCGCCGCTGCGGAAGCGTGAGATCGCCCTCGGCACCCGAACGCTTCGTTCGCTCGGCGTCGACGTCGGCGACACGGTGCAGGTCGGGCTCTACACCGTCGATCGAGAACCGGTTTCGATGCGTGTGGTCGGACGGTCGGTGTTCCCGGTCTTCGGTGTGACTGGGCAGCTGGGCGACGGCGCGCTCATGAGCCTGGCAGGGGCGAACTACGTGTCCGAAGACCTCGCCGATCCCTTCGATCGCAACGTCCTGGTGCGCCTGGCACCGGACACCGATGTGGACGAGCTCGTGGGCGACCTCAGCAACCGGCTCCAGACGACCGTGTTCCTCATCGACCAAGGTGAGCCCACCGACATCGTGAACTTCGGTCGCGTCGAGGCCACGCCGTACATCCTCGGTGCGATCCTCGGCGCGATCTCGATCGCGACGTTGACGCACCTCCTGTTGAGCGCGACCCAGCGCAAACGCCGGGATCTGGCGGTGCTCAAGACGTTGGGGTTCGTCCGTCGCCAGGTGCGCGCCACCGTCGGGTGGCAGGCCACGACGTTGATCGTCGTCGCGTTGGTCGTCGGCATCCCGCTCGGGGTCGCGGCGGGGCGCTGGATCTGGAGCCTGTTCGCCGATGAGCTCGGCATCATCAACGAGCCGCAGGTGCCGCTACTCCCCGTATTCGTCCTCGTCCCGATCGCGGTGGCGGTCGCGAACCTCGTCGCGACGGCACCCGCCACCATCGCCGCCCGGACGCAGCCGGCGGTGTTGTTGCGGACCGAGTAGATGGCTGCCGTCTGGTTCCGGTTCCGCGCCGAGCTGCGAACGCGCTGGCGATCGGCGCTGGGACTCGCACTTCTCGTGGGTCTCGCTGGCGGCATCGTCCTCACCGCGATCGCGGGCGCGCGGCGGACGGACTCCGCGTATCCGAGGTTCATCGCCGAGTCGGAGGCATTCGACGTGCTTGTCGTCCCCGACAGTCTCGACGTCGAGACCTCGGTCGTCGACGCGCTCGTACTCGGGCTCGGCAGCATCGCAGTGATCGTTCTGGTGTTTCTGATGGCGCTGCTCGCAGCGCGCCGTCTCCTCGTGCCCGGGGGGATCGAACGCGGGGAAAGAGGCACGGCACTCACCCGCCTCGTAACGAGGATCGGGCTTCGCCCGAGTGCCGCCAGCGGCATCCGGTTCGCGATGGAGCCGGGGCGAAGGCGGACCGCAGTCCACGCGCGGACGACGCTCGTCACGTCGGCCGTCGCCGTCGGCATGGTGTTGGCTGCCCTGACCTTCGCGGCCGGTCTCGATCGACTTGTCGAGACACCTCGGCTATTCGGCGTGACCTGGCAGCTCGAGGCGGAAGGTGGCGGCGAGGGGAGCCGGCCGTGGCCTGGCTAGCGGTGGCCCTGGCCCTGCCGATCCTGCTCGTCGGGGCCAACCTCGTCGCTGCCGGACCGGCCTGGGTCGCCGGCCGGACCCGGCCGGGGGCCGTGCTGCGGAGCGAGTGAGGCCAGCACTACCCGGGACTGGCCGGGTCCCTTCCTTGCCTCGCGGGGCGAGAAGCGCGTGAATCGAACCCTCGGAGCCGGGCCGAGCCCCGGTCGCCGAACGGGGGGGGCGAGGCACATGGCAGGTATCAGCACGATGGAGAAGGACAACAGGCTGCGCTGGGGTGGCATCGGCGGCATCGTCTTCGCGGTGGCGTTCGTGGTCGGGGTCCTGATGATGACCGACACG